>CAZJBO010000110.1:0-7882 GCA_964544075.1 uncultured Anaerolineae bacterium | reverse complement strand
GGCAGCATCATCACCCCCGCTTAGCCAATCCGGGACGTCTTCGGCAACCGGAGCAGCAGCAGCATCCGAGTCGATCAGCCAATCCAGGCCCTCGTTTTCGTCGAACGCATCACCGCCACCGTGCGATGCCTCATCGTCGTCGTCAGTTAACCAATCTGGCAATGCGTCGTTTGGGTTATCAACCATTATTTATGTCCAAAGTACAAAGCAGCGCCTAGCCCCGATAGGGCAGGTCGCGGCCCATGAGCACGCGAATACCAACGGTTAGTGCGCCCAATGCCATCCCGATCAAAATGCCGCGCAGCCCGCCAGCCGCCGGCACGTTTACAATCCAGCTGCGCAGCCCGCCGAATAAGTCGCCGACAAAGGGGAGCGGCTGCCAGCCCAGCAGAACCACCAACACCACGGTCACGAACAAGACTGCGCTCGGCGATACCCGACGGCGCATCATACGTGCAGCGGCGAAGACCAGGAAGAATGCCATCAACCCGGATAGGGCCGCCTCAACGGAGAGCTGCAATACGCTGAAGAGCGGGCCGGTGACATCACCACTGCCAAGCGCGGGATGGGCGTCCTCGGTTTGCAACAATTCAAAGATGCGCCCACCGATGACGACTAAGAGCGACAGCAGCAGCACGATGCTGTAGGGCCAGCCGTGCGCGCCGCCTGAGATGCGGCGTGCATGGACGATGCACAGGTTAACCACGCCCACAAGCACGGCCATCGCTGCGGTGGTGAAGGCAACGCCGATGAACAGCACGGCGATGATGCCCATCAAACCGCCAACGATCAGGCCTAACAGGGTGATGAGGCCTACCGCGATGGTGATTGACACCCCAAACGGAAACCAGAATCTGCGTATCTTCACGGAAACTCCCTGCTATCGGGCGGGTTTAGCCCGACCGTCTAAGCGGTTATGCTGGCGAGAACAAACCCGATGATGATGAAAGCGATCATCACCCAACGCAGCACATCTTGTGCCAGCACACCGCCCCGGCACACCGGGCCACGCGCCAGGTACGCACCACCTACGAATATCTCCTCACCGATCAGGGGCATATCCGACATGACATAGGCAACCGCCTGCCCCTCTAGCAGGTCGCTGCCGGCGATCTGTACCAGATCATGGCGCGCGCCCATCTCGGCGATAAAGGCGATCTCTGCGCCGAAACGCCCCAGCAATACGTTAGCAGATGCGTTGGCATCGGCGGCATGGGCTGCCGCGCCCGCGCCGAACGCCAGCGCGTTGGGGCCGTTGGGCAGCCAAAGCGCCGCTGTAGATACATATCGTTCGGGTGCGCCGGCATGGGCAAGGGTGACGCGGAGCGTATCTTGCGACAGCGCCAACCCCAGCGGATCGCTCATGGTGACCGTAGGCGAGCGGTCGCCGATGGCGGCGCGTGTGGTGAGGAAGTGCAATAGTTCGATGCCGGCCAGCGCCGTGAGCGTGCTCTCTTGCCCCACGCCCGCGTTGCCAAGCGATACATGGACGGTGCGGTCGCCTTCGATGGCTTCACCGGCCAGAGTCGTAAGCGCCGCATAGCCCCGCAACGGACGAAAGACCAACCGCCACCGTTTGATTAACACGGCCCCAACGATGGTCAGGACCACGCCAAGCAGGATAATTGCCAATATCAACACACTATCACTCATCGTGGTCTGGCTCCTCCCCGGCAAGACGGGCGCTCAACCGGGCCAGCGCATCGGGGTCTTCCAGGCGCTGCGCCCAGCTCGCCACGTCGTCTCGGTCCACGAACAGGCCTAAGGCCGGCTGCATGATCCAAAGCGCCCCGGCACCAAGCGGCGCGAGAGGTCTAAGGGCACGCAGAAGTGCTCCCAACACGCTCCCCAATCCGGAGGCTTCAAGGCGCTTAGCCCACTGTATTAATTCTGTGTGGTCATCTTTTGTTTTCATCAGCGTCAGTATAGCACAGCACGCGCAGAAGGAAAGTATCAAGGCAACCGGGAGCTGCGCTCTTTCGTCGTCCGGGATACTTTGCCCTATACGCCACGAATTTGTCAATATTTTGTCAATATGTTTTCACAAAGCTCAACTATCACATTTAGGCATGGTAAACTGGCCTTATAACATTTGTATCAATCATTATCTATAATACACATTGTCTCATGGAGGTAACCTATGCATGTGAAAGGGAATAAGCACGCCAGCGGTCAAGGCCTTGTAGAATATGCACTTTTACTTTCCCTTGTTGCTATAATTGTCGCTGTGGTGGTGACCCTGCTGGGCGAGCAAATTCAGGATGTTTTTTGCGGCATCGTGATGGAGCTTGACGAGAACGCGCCGGGCATGAACGTCTGCAAAGAGCCACACGTGGCTTGCGTGGGCGTGAGCAACAACAGCCACGTGAACGGAGAGATTAATCTCGAAGCTCAAGTCCGGCACCGTAAAGGCATGGCGGATATCGCCAACGTGAAGTTCTACATCGACGGCGTGCTCACCAACACCGAACTCGTGGAGCGCTATTGCCTTGCCAGAGGCGATACCACCTGTCCCAACTACGACATCTCGCACCTAAGCAACGGCGCCCACACCATTGAAGCTATTGCCGAGACAGAAGACGGCCTGACCGGGCAGTGTTCGGTGACCTTTACGGTCTCGAACTGACGCTTGCATCGCCGGCGGCGCCATCGCGGTACGGCAGAGGCGTATAAACCAAGACAGTCTCCCTATCGAGCGCACGGAACTGCTCTACCATCTCGAAGGTAGGGGGTGCGTTGTTGTGTACTGCCTTGCGCCACCGCTGGAAGACCAGCAGCCGCAAGCGCCCGGTCTTGAACTCCTCTATCACCAACAAAGCCTCCGGCCCACACGCTTCCACAAACCCGCTGCGTTCGAACGCTTCTAAAACCGGCGCAGCGTCCATCGGCAGACGCCGGAAGGTCGGGCGCCAACCGTCCGCGTGACCCTCCAAGATCATATAAGAGGCGGACAGTTCGCCATCCAGCGGGTTGCCCACCGAGCCGGGGTTAAGGATGTGCCAGCCCCCCACGCGCCGGTCGAGCGCCAGATGGGTGTGGGCGGTGATAAAGGTCGTCTCCTCCACATTTACCAGCTTTGCCTCGACCACCGCTCCGGGGCTGTGCGCATATATCCCGTTGAAAGGATCGCCGGGCACACCATGCATCACGCGCGCGGGGGGCGCATCGGGATAGCGAAGGCTGACTTCATCGGGCCATGCTGCGATGCGGCTGTGCCAATAGCCTTCTAACTGCCGATACAGCCAGGGGATAAACACATACTCCTTCCACGTGTCAGGCATACGCGGCGTGTTGTAGTCCAACACATAGCGCTCATTGTTCCCACGGATAATCGTGCAGTTCTCCTGCGCGAGACGTTCGAGAACCGGCACAGATAAAGGCCCCCAGTTCACCACATCGCCGACCACGATTATGTGATCCACATCGAACTGCGCAACATCATCAAGGACAACTTCCAGCGCCGGCAGGTTGCCGTGGATGTCGGCCAATACTGCAAGACGGGTCATAGTGTTTCCCTCCCACGCTTACGTGCTCGCACATAAGTATACACCGGATCGATGCGACATCGCCGCCCACGCGCACAGGACGCGCCAATAACCACAGCAAAGCATGTTGCCTCATTCTAACCGCTCGGCTACAATCTCCGCGCCCACCCACAGAATCTCAGAGAAACGAGGCAAAACGTGCACAACCCATCTTCACCTCTACTAGAAGGACTTAACCCGCCCCAGGTCGAGGCCGTGACAACCCCGCTCGGCCCGGTGTTGGTGTTAGCCGGACCCGGCAGCGGCAAGACGCGCGTACTCACCCATCGCATCGCCTATCTGATCGATGAATACAATATAAGCCCCTACCGTGTGCTCGCGGTGACCTTCACCAACAAAGCCGCCCAAGAGATGCAAGTACGCATAGATCGCTTACTCGGCGGGCGCATAGACGGTCTGCGCATCGGCACCTTCCACGCCAGCGCCGCGCGCATCTTGCGCATCGAAGCCGAATACACACCCGCCGCCCTCACGCGAGACTTCGTGATCTTCGACACTTCCGACCAGCGCGCAGCGATCAAAGCCGTCATGAATGCACTGAACATCGACCCCAAACGCTACCGGCCCAGCAGCCTGCTGAGCAGAATCTCACAAGCCAAAAACGAGTTGATAGGTCCCGCCGCATATCGCGCCAACAGCTATTTGGAAGAGGTCGCGGGGCGGGTGTATGCGGCCTACCAAGCATTGCTCGAAGAGAATAACGCGATGGACTTTGACGACCTGCTCATGCGCACCGTGACGCTCTTCCAAGAACACCCACACGTGCTGCAGAAATACCGCGAAAAGTACCGTGCCGTGCTGGTAGACGAATTCCAGGATACCAACACAGCGCAATATGTATTGGTCAAACAGTTAACACTGGCACCGGAGCACCGCAATCTATTCGTAGTGGGCGACGAAGACCAGAGCATCTACCTGTTCCGGGGCGCCGACTATCGCAACGTGCGCCGCTTCGAGAAAGACTTCCCCGACCACACAAAGATTCTGTTGGAGCAAAACTATCGTTCGACCCAAGTCATCCTCGACGCGGCGAACGCCGTCATAGTATATAACCAAGACCGCACACCCAAGCAGCTCTTCACCGCGCGGCAAGGCGGCGCAAAGATCATCCTCAAAGAAACCTACGACGAGAACGATGAGGCAAACTATGTAGTGCGCAGCATCCGGCAGATATGCGTGCCCAACGGACGCTACGAACCGCGCGAGGTCGCGGTGATGTATCGCACCAACGCCCAGAGCCGCGCGCTTGAGGAAGCATTCATACTCGCGGGGTTGCCCTACCGCTTGGTGGGCGCGACACGCTTCTACAGCCGCCGTGAGATCAAAGACTTGATCGCATACTTGCGCGTGGTCTACAACCCCGGCGACCGCGTGAGCCTGATGCGCGTCATCAACACCCCAACGCGCCGCATCGGGGCAAAGACCGTCCAGGCGCTGGCAGCGCTGGCAGCGGCGCGAGGCGAGAGCATGGGCGCGGCACTGCTGGCGTTGGCCGACGCAGGGGATACTGTCGGCAACGCCCTAAGCCGCACGGCGCGGAAGGCGCTGAGTGCCTTTGCCACGCTCTATGCCGAGTGGCACGCACTGCTAGAGAAAGGTGCATCCCCACCCGAACTGCTCGATGCGATCATCGAGCAGATAGGCTACAAGAAGTATATTAACGATGGATCGAGCGAGGGCCAGGACCGCTGGGAGAACGTGCAAGAGCTGCGCGGCGTGGTGGGCGGATATGCAGACCTGCCGCTGGGCGTCCTCCTGGAAGAAGTGGCGCTCGTCTCCGATACCGACACGCGGGAAGAAGACGATAATAAGCCCAGCCTGATGACCCTACACGCGGCGAAGGGCCTAGAGTTCAGCGTGGTGTTCCTGGTAGGGCTGGAGGAGCGCATCTTGCCCCACGCGCTCTCGATGGACGACCCCGACGCGATGGCGGAAGAACGCCGCTTGATGTACGTGGGCCTGACACGCGCCAAAGACCGCCTGTACCTCAGCTATACCTTCCGGCGCACACGTTGGGGCGATACCGAAGAGAACGAACCATCACGCTTCTTGCGCAACATTCCCGGTGAGCTGCTCGCCACAGGCGCGCCCCGCAGCGTCACCGGCGCGCGTCAACGTGAGAGCTATCGGCAGAAAACCACATGGAACCGCACGCCAGCCTACCCCACAAAACCGGCGTCACCGACGCCCCCTCCGACAAGCGAGGCCATGTTCCACACCGGGCAGCGCGTGCGCCACGCCAAGTTCGGCGCGGGGATAGTCGTTGCCAGCAAGATCACACGCGGGGACGAGATGGTAACCGTGGTGTTTGACGACAAGAAGGTCGGCATTAAAAACCTGATGGTGAGCTTCGCCAAATTGGAGCAGATGGACGCATGAAAACCGAAGAGCGCAACCCCACAAGTACCGAGCTTGATATGATGAGCAGCGCCGACATCGTGCGCATGATGAACGCGGAAGATGCCCATGTTGTCGAGGTGGTGCGGGGCATGACGGACCGCATCGCGGGCGCAGCGGAGAAGATCGCAGAGCGTATGGCGCGCGGCGGGCGGTTGATCTACGTCGGCGCAGGGACGAGCGGGCGGCTGGGCGTGCTGGATGCCTCGGAGTGTCCGCCGACCTTTGGGGTCGCACCGGAGCGCGTGGTAGGCCTGATCGCCGGCGGTGATGTAGCCTTACGCTTCGCAGTCGAAGGGGCCGAAGATGACCGCGCTCTGGGCCGCGCCGATATTGCCGCGCTGGATGTAGGAGCGGATGATGCGGTAGTCGGCATCGCAGCCAGCGGGCGCACCCCTTACACCATCGCCGCCGTAGAGGAAGCGCGCGCACATGGTGCGTTCACCGTGGCGCTGGTGTGCAACCATCCCTCCGCACTGGCAGATGCGGCGGAGTGGGCAATCCCGCTGGTGGTGGGGCCGGAACTGCTCACCGGTTCGACACGCATGAAGGCCGGCACCGCACAGAAAATGGTGCTGAACATGCTCAGCACCATAACCATGATCCGGCGGGGCTACGTTTATGGCAACCTGATGGCGGGCGTGCAGCCCACGAACGCGAAGCTGCGCGCACGCGCACTGCGCATCGTGCAAGAGGCGACCGGTGCAGATGAGACACAAGCGCGCGCTTGGCTGGAGGCCGCCGACCAGAACGTCAAGACCGCGCTGGTGATGGGGCTGGCCGGTGTCGATGCAGAGGAGGCACGCGCGCGCCTTGATGCGGTCGGCGGGCATGTACGGCACGCTCTGGATAAATCACTGCCGCACAAGGAGCGACAAGCTAAATGAACATCGGCTTTATATCAACACGGCTGGCAGGCAACGATGGCGTATCGTTGGAGGCGGCGAAGCTGGCGACGGTCCTGCACCGCATGGGCCACAATATCTTCTACTGCGCCGGTGAGCTGGAAGACGACGGGCCGCCCGGCTTGCTGATCCCAGAGGCACACTTCAACTATCCGGAGAACCTGTGGATCAAAGCACACTCTTATGGCACAACGATAGAACATCCCGATCTGCGGCAGCGCATCGATGCCCTTAAAACGACCATCAAAGCTCAGCTGAAGAGGTTCATACAAAGCTACAACATTGATCTCATCATCCCGCAAAACATCTTCGCGGTGCCGATCCAACATGCGCTGGCGCTGGCGCTGGCCGAGCTGATCGGCGAGAGCAGCATACCCACCATCGCACACAACCACGACTACTATTGGGAACGTACCGCATACACCCCGAACTGTGTGCAGGATATCCTTGATACGGTCTACCCACCCGACCTCCCCTCCATCACGCACGTAGCGATCAACAGCAATGCGGTGCATGACTTAAAGGTCCGGCGCGGCATAGACTCGGTGGTGCTGCCGAACGTCTTCGACTTCGAAACCCCCGCGCCCGGCCTCGACGACTTCAACGCCGACTTCCGGGACGCGATCGGCCTAAACGCGGACGATTTTTTCATCTTGGCACCGGTGCGCATCATCCGGCGGAAGGGGCTTGAGCTGGCGGTCGAGATTGTGGGCCGGCTGGATGATCCGCGCTGCAAACTGGTTTTCTCTCATGCCGAGGACTGCGACACGGGTTACCTGAAACAGCTCAGGGAGCAGGCAGAGCGCGCACATGTAGACTTGCGCCTGGTGACCGACCGGATCGGCGCCAGCCAAAAGATCGTTGATGGCAAGAAAATTTACGTGCTGTGGGATGCTTATATCCACGCAGATTTCGTGACCTACACCAGCTTATACGAGGGCTTCGGCAATGCTTTGCTCGAAGCGGTCTACTTTGAAAAGCCGACGCTGGTTAATAACTATGCGGTCTATGCCGCCGATATTGGCCCGCTGGGGT
>CAZJBO010000109.1:0-7901 GCA_964544075.1 uncultured Anaerolineae bacterium | reverse complement strand
TTTCGCCTTCAATGGGGATGTCGAATAGGAGGCGCAGGTCGAGCACGGAGATGATCTTGCCGCGCACGTTGACCACGCCGACGTAAAAGCGCGGTGTGCAGGGGACCGGCGTTAGGTGCTTGAGATTGTCAATGACCTGTACACTGGTGACCGGCACGGCATAGCGTTCTGCGCCCAGGGTGAACATCAACACGCGCTGCACGTTGGATGATACCTCGACGTCGCGCGCCCGTTGTGCCAGCAGCTGCGCGCGGCGGCGCAGCTGCTCGTGTACCTCTTCGGCGGTTTCTGCACGCGGCTCCCAGTCTGTTACCACGTGATGAAGGGCACGGCGTGCTTCCTCCCAGCTTGTTTTGTCGGGGTCGCCGTTGAGCTGGTACAAGGGGTTGTCTTTAACTCGCATAGATCGCCCACTGCCTATGATATGTCAAGCGGTTTTGTATCGGCAGGCTTAGTGCCGCGCCGCGAGTAGCTGAGTCACCCGGTCGATCAGGTCATTGGCGATGTATGGTTTGGTGATATAGCCATCCGCGCCGGCATCAAGGCCGCGCCGCATACTTTCGGGGTCGGCTTTGGCCGAGAGTATGATGATGGGTATGGTGCTGAAGCGCGGGATTTCTCGGATGCGGCGGAGAA
The DNA here is from genome assembly GCA_964544075.1 of uncultured Anaerolineae bacterium. Taxonomy (GTDB): domain Bacteria; phylum Chloroflexota; class Anaerolineae; order Aggregatilineales; family JAFGMM01; genus JAFGMM01. The sequence continues at coordinate 7,265 of CAZJBO010000109.1, read as the reverse complement.
CCTCAACACCATCAATGTCGGGTAGCATCAAGTCCAAAATGATGAGGTCGGGTGGCGTTTTGGCATTGATTACCTCTAATGCGCGCACACCGTCCTTCGCCTGTATGGTCTGTGCACCGATCCGGCTGAGCAGCATGGAGACCAGCTTTAGCAGCTCATAATCGTCGTCTACAACGAGGATGCGTGGGGATGTTGATAAAGAGTCGCTCACTTATGTAGCCTTTCCTGCCTGTCATTTTGGACAAACTAACATTATCATCAATTGATTAAGCTCATTTTGTCCTAAAGCTGCGTAACGCGCAAGTAGAGTCGGGAAGCCGGTTGATATGGATTAAGATGTCGATATCTTATAGAAATGTAAGTAAATACTACATGATATTAGAATATCTCAACCCGGCGGCATCACCGAACGCGGCATCTGTTGTATGGCAAGGTGCCTGCTCAGCGCCCCGCTACAAGTTGCTCATGCCTCCGCTCATCCTCGGCGTTGGGAGGTGCACGCTTTCGTGTTATCATCAAACCATGCCGAGGAGGACCTCAAACCATATGAGCAGCGAACTCTCACCTATTCTATCGTTGATACGGCGCCACTTGCACCGCTACCCTGAAAGCACGTTCCGGGATGTATATAAACTGCTGCACCAGGCTGCTTTTGGGCCGGGACACGTGGTCAAGAATAAAAAGAAGGCGCTCGAATGGATTGAGCGTGACCTCGAAGACCCCGGTATAGACATCCCATTGCTCGAATCCATCCACCCCGACAATGCCATGCTGCGCCTGCACCTGCATCCCTATGCAGCGCGCGGCGGCAACCTGAAACGGCTGCGCGATGCTTTCGTCGCTTCGGCGCGTGATGTTCCCGGCAGTGCCGATATGATGACGGCATGGTGGGCGGCGCTCTGTGCATGGGTTGAGGCGGAGGGCATACTCGACACTGCCGACTTCGACCCGCGCGAGATGCGGCTCTTTGGTAGGATGCACGCTGCGCGGGGTTGGCCTGCCGTACACCATTCTGTCGCTTATCGCACAGCTTATCGTCCGGCCTATCGCGTGCTCACAGCGCGACAGGCTGAGGCGCTATGCCGAAAGCAGGACATCCCGTTTGTGTCCGTTTAGCGCCGATTAACTACAGGGAGTTTAAGCCATGACCGCAGTTTTTCCCCTCATCGCCGTGTTCACGCTGGGCGCGCTGCTTTATTATGGCGAGCGTGTTGATAACCGCCGCGTCAAGTGGATGCTCAAGCCGGCAACATCGGCGCTTTTTCTGCTGACGGCGCTCGCCGCCGGGCCGGACACGCGGTATGACCGAGTGCTCTTTGTCGGTTTGGTGCTGTGCTTGTTCGGCGATGTCTTTCTCATCTCATCCGAGAAGAAATGGTTTCTCGCGGGTCTGGCTGCCTTCCTCACCGGACACGTAGCCTACATCGTCGCTTTCAATGGGCTGGCGCCGGTCACATCGCTCAATATCTTGCCATTGGCCGCTATCGTGCTGGTGAGCGTGTCTCTATTTTTATACTTCCGGCCTCATCTCGGTGATATGCTTATCTCGGTCATTGCGTATATCACCGTTATCACCATCATGCTGTGCGGTGCCTGGGCGGTCTTTCAGGCGAACCCCGACGGGACGGACCCCAACTTCCGCTACTTTGTCGCCATAGGCGCAGCCGCCTTTTACCTCTCCGATATCAGCGTCGCGCGTGACCGTTTCCTGAAGAACGTAGGCTTTACCAACCGTCTCGTAGGGCTGCCCTTGTATTACTTGGGGCAGTTTTTGTTGGCGTTGTCTATCGGGTTGAGCTAGACACAAACCAACCATGAGCAAACGCAAAGCAACCCCGGTCCGTCGCCAATATCTTGACATCAAGGCGCAGTTCCCCGACGCGATTGTCTTCTTTCAGCTCGGCGATTTTTACGAAACCTTCGACGATGACGCCGAACTCGTCGCTGCCGAACTCGATATTGTGTTGACGAGTCGTAATGTTGCGAAGGGCCAGCGCGTCCCGATGGCCGGCGTGCCGCACCATGCGCTGGAGAGCTATGTCGCCAAGCTCATCGCGCGCGGCTACCATGTCGCCGTGGTTGACCAAACCGGCCCGGTGCCCAAGAGGGGCTTGGTCAAGCGCGAGGTGACCCGCATCATGACGCCCGGTACCATCGTTGAGCCGAGTATGCTCAGCGAACGGCACAACAACTATATCGTCGCGCTTGCCCCCGACTTGCCCCCCGGCGAGAAGCAGCCCTGGCGACGCATGGGCTTGGCCTATGCCGATGTGACAACCGGCGCCTTCGCCGTCACCCAGCTGGAAGACGCCGAGGCTATGATACAAGAACTCACCCGCCTCTCGCCCCGCGAGGTGGTGCTGCCACAGCAGATAGCCCACGCCACCTTCCCCGACGGCACCTTCACCACGCCCCTTCCCGGCTGGCACTTCGATACAGACACCGCCCGCCAAGTGCTTCTCGACCACTTCGAGGTGGCTACTTTGCAGGGCTTCGGCATAGATGCGCAGCCCTTCGCAGTGCAGGCGGCGGGCGCGCTCTTGGCCTATCTGAAGGATACTCAACGCGACACACTCGCACAGATCAGCACGCTGTATGCCTACAGCACCGATGCGTTTATGGTGCTCGATGCCGCCACCCGCCGCAATCTTGAAATCACCGAGACGATGCGCAGCGGCAAGGCGCACGGCTCGCTGCTGGCGGTGCTCGACCGCACCGTTACGCCGATGGGCGCGCGTTTGTTGCGCACTTGGGTCAGCCAACCCTTGCTCGATTGCGCCCGCCTCAACGCGCGGCTTGATGTGGTGGAGTGCCTCTACCGAGATACCGCCCTCCGTGCCGAGATAAGCGCCGCCCTTAAACGTGTTTCGGACCTAGAGCGCCTGACCAACCGGGTGATTACCGGGCGCGCGGGGCCACGCAGCCTCTTGGCGCTACGGGCCAGCCTTGAGATGGTCCCGGTGTTGCATGAACTGGCCGCACGCACCGGCCCGGTTCTAGAGGCTGTTATCAGCAAGAACCTTGACCCATGCGCAGAGGTGGCCGCGCACATCGCAAGCGCCATCGCCGACGAGCCGCCCGCCAGACTGGATAAGACCGGCATAATCCGGGTGGGCTACAGCGCCGAACTCGACGACGTGGCGCGCGCAAGCCGCGATGCGAAGGATTGGGTCGCGAACCTGCAGAAGACCGAGCGTGCCCGCACCGGCATCAAGAGCCTGAAGGTGGGCTTCAATAGAGTGTTTGGCTATTACATCGAGCTGTCCAAATCGAACACCCATCTGGCCCCGGACGATTATGTCCGCAAGCAGACGCTTGTCAATGCCGAGCGTTACATCACGCCTGAGCTGAAGGAATATGAGGCCTTGATCCTCAACGCCGAAGAGCGCATCCTTGAGATCGAGAGCCGTTTATTCAAAGAGCTGTGCGAGGCGATAAGCGTCCACGCCAAGCGTTTGCTCAAGACGGCACGCGCCATCGCCCGTCTCGATGTGGTGACCGCGTTGGCAGAGGTGGCGGTACGCGAGGGATATGTGCGCCCGGTGTTGACGGATGACGATTTGCTCACGATCAAGGCCGGGCGACACCCGGTGGTCGAGAAGACGCTAAAAGGGCATCGCTATGTGCCCAACGATCTGAGCTTCGACGCAGAAGGTCGCGTTCTCATCGTCACCGGCCCGAACATGGCGGGTAAATCGGTGGCGCTGCGCCAGACCGCATTGATCGTGCTTATGGCACAGATCGGCAGCTTCGTGCCCGCCGAATCTGCCACGATTGGCTTGGTAGACCGTATATTTACCCGCATCGGCGCGCAAGACGAACTCTCCGCCGGGCAATCAACCTTCATGGTCGAGATGACCGAGACCGCGCTTATCCTCAACCAGGCGAGCACGCGCTCTTTGCTCATCCTCGACGAGATTGGGCGCGGCACCAGCACATACGATGGTTTGGCGCTGGCTTGGGCCATCGTCGAGTACATCCACAACCACCCGCGCCTCCGTGCGAAGACGCTCTTTGCCACACACTATCACGAGCTGACCGCCCTAGAAGACCTGTTGCCGGCGGTGGCGAACTTGAGCATGGCGGTGGCGGAGGAGGGCGATGCGGTGGTTTTCCTCTACAAACTGGTGCGCGGTGCGGCGAGCCGTTCGTATGGTATCCACGTAGCAGAGCTGGCCGGCCTGCCGCGCACGGTCACGGAGCGGGCCGGTGAGATAATGGAGGAGTTGGAGCGCACAACCGGGCGTGCAGTCCACACAGGCCGTGAGCAAGCCGCACAGCTTGCGCTCTTCCCAGAAACCAGCCCGCTGGTGGATGAACTCTCGGCGCTCGACATCGCCACGATGTCACCGCTGGAAGCGATCAACAAGCTGTACGAGTGGCAGCAGCGCTTCGGGAAGCAAAGTGAAGACTGAGGCTATGCCGCGCTCAGCCACCGTCTGACATCATCCATCGTGTACGGCAGATCGTAATGTGTAATCAGAGATTCCCACATCTCACACGCCGGCCAGGTCTTGGGGTGGCGTGAGTGTACCAGCTGCCAGGCGTCGTACAGATCATAGCCAAGCGCGCGCAGCAGGTAGGCTATGACAAAGGTGGTCGATCGGCTGATGCCTGCGGCGCACGCCACCAGCACCGTATGGCCGGCTTCTCGCTGCGCGCGCACAAAGTCTACCCCGCGCTCTAGCCTCTCTCGTGGCACAAAGGTGCCGTCGTTGAGTGCGTTGTCGCATACCACGAAGTCATCGGGCCAGGCCGGGTGCGGTGTGCTGAGCTGCAATATGTGGGTGATGCCCATCTTGCGCAGCGTCGATGTGTGCTCTATGCCCTCGATCCAACCGCCGACGTACAGCCCATCTACGATTTCATCAATGCCGAACACGCCGTCCGAGGTCTTGGCACGCGCGGTTGCTGCGACGATGCGCGCGAGCAGGTCTTCCTCGACCGCTTGACCGGCTTGCAAGGCTTTGGCGAGCGGCGGATCAAGCGGCACGCTTCGCTCTACCATGAGTGTCTCGGCGACGTATAAGGGACAGTCGGTGTGCGCGGCGAGCGCGAGCGCATTCCTTGCCCCGGCCTCGACTTCCCAGACTTCTGTGCCGCGCCGGAGTCGTATTGTGCCGCAGAACAGATCGTTGATTGTATGAGAGAGCAGTATCGCTTCCAGCTCTACGTCGCCGGCGGCCATCAGCTCGGTGAAGATATGAGCTGTCGAAGGCCACATCGTGGGGAATTTGTCGAGTAGACGTTTGACCTCCCATAGGCTCGTTTTCCCTATCCGCACAGGCAAAACGCGGGCGTTTGCCTTGTCTATTATTACGACGATCCCATATTGTTCTTGCTCGACCATCCCGGCGATGAATGTGTTTATCATGACAAATTCCTTCATTTGTTTGAGGGGCAGGGTGCCCATAGTTATCAGGGTCTCGCCTATCGCGCGCCCGCCGATGTGCATTTCGGTGCACCGTTGGTTTTGCCATGACTGCTTAGATGTGTGGTCTTGACAATTGGGGTCACTTCAATAGTGAGGAGTAGAGTATAGCAAACATTTTCATTTGCTCCCCCCGCGTGGGCGCAGATCAAAAATCCGGGGCCAGGTGAATAAATGCGCCAAGAGAGAGCAAGGCTCCCGGTAAATAGGTACGAGGCTTGGCGATAATAGCATATCTGACTATCCCGCTTCTTCGCCTTGCGCTAAAATAGCTATGATGTCTTATTCTGATCGGTGCTTTTTCAGGGTAACCTTGATATAAAGGATAAAGATCAATGACACACAACATCCGTGCCCCGCGTGGGACCACTCTTAGTTGCAAAGGCTGGCTGCAAGAGGCCGCCATGCGCATGTTGATGAACAACCTCGACCCCGAAGTCGCCAGCGACCCCGAAAACTTGATAGTCTACGGAGGCCGTGGACGGGCCGCGCGCAATTGGCCCAGCTTCAAGGCGATCATTGCCACCCTCAAAGAGCTTGAGAACGACGAGACCTTGCTCGTGCAGTCGGGCAAGCCCGTTGCCGTTTTCAAGACACACCCCGATGCCCCGCGTGTTCTGATTGCCAACTCCAACCTGGTGCCGCACTGGGCCACACAAGAGTTGTTCGATGATATGGAACGACGCGGCCTCATCATGTACGGGCAGATGACCGCAGGCTCGTGGATTTACATCGGCACCCAGGGCATTCTACAGGGCACCTATGAGACCCTCGGCTCCCTGGCACAGCAGGCCGGCTGGCAGAGCCTCAAGGGGAAGTTCACGCTTACCGCCGGTCTGGGCGAGATGGGCGGGGCACAGCCGCTCGCGGTGACGATGAACGAAGGCGTTGGGCTTATTGTCGAAGCAGACCCCTGGCGCGCACGGCGTCGCTTGGAACACCGCTATGTCGATAAAGTGGTCGATGACCTAGATGCAGCACTGCGCCTGGTAAACGACGCTTTAGCACAAGGCGAACCACTTTCGGTTGGGCTGATAGGCAACGCCGCCGATGTGTTACCGCGCCTCGTCGAGATGGGCATCACGCCCGATGTGGTGACCGACCAGACCCCGGCGCACGATCCGCTCTCCTATATCCCGCACGGCATCTCGTTCGACGCGGCGCTTGCCCTCCGCACGCGCGACCCCAAAGAATATATCAAGCGCAGCACCGCCAGCATGGTCGTACACTGTAAAGCAATGCTCGACTTCCAAAAAGCCGGCGCGATTGTCTTCGACTATGGCAACAATCTGCGTCAGCGTGCGCTAGAGGCGGGGTTAGAGCGTGCCTTTGACTATCCGGGCTTTGTGCCGGCCTACATCCGCCCACTTTTCTGTGAGGGCAAAGGCCCGTTCCGTTGGGTGGCGCTCTCAGGCGACCCCGCCGACATCTACCGGACCGATGCCGAGATTTTGCGCCTCTTCCCCGAAGACGAACACCTGGCGCGTTGGATTCGTCTGGCACAAGAGAAGATCGCATTCCAGGGCTTGCCGTCACGTATCTGTTGGTTGGGCTATGGCGAGCGTGCCAAAGCCGGGCTTGCCTTCAATGATCTGGTCGCCAGCGGCGCGGTCAGCGCCCCGATCGTGATCGGGCGCGACCATCTCGACGCGGGGTCGGTCGCCAGCCCCAACCGTGAGACTGAAAGCATGAAGGATGGCTCGGATGCGATCTCGGATTGGCCGATCTTGAACGCGATGCTCAACGCGGTCGGCGGGGCAACCTGGGTGAGCTTCCATCATGGCGGCGGCGTCGGCATCGGTTACAGCCAGCACGCCGGGCAAGTCATCGTCGC
>CAZJBO010000108.1:0-7930 GCA_964544075.1 uncultured Anaerolineae bacterium | reverse complement strand
CCCTAATCTGCGGTCTCAGCCCCAGGCCCCGCCTTCTCCGCGCGCAGCGCCGCAATGAACGCCCGTATCTCGTCCTCTTGCGGCAGCGGCGACACCTTCGCGGGGTCGAAGCGCGGCAGCACCGGCTCCGCCACACCCAATGCCGCCAGCACCTGCTTTGCGCGTTCCAAAGCCCACCACCATACGAAAGGCGGCCCATCGGCCCAGGCTGCCTTATACGCTTTGCGCGCGTATCCCTCAGCTTTGTCGCGCTCGCCCAGGGTCAGGTAGACCTCGGCGGCGCTGGCATACAAATCGTGCACTTCACTTTTGCACTCTAACGCAAAGGCTTCCTGAAGCAAGCAGCGCGCCTCATCATGGCGGCCTTGCAGAGCGCGGGTGCGCGCCAGATCACCCATGTATATTGCCAAATCCGCGACGCCCGACCGCCGTGCCATCGTGATCGCGCGCTCGAAGTGCGCGGCGGCATCGTCGATGCGGCCCTGCCGGAGCGCAAACACGCCGCGCAGTCCTTGCACCACACGCTGCTCCAGCGCATTGCGGCTTTGCCGAGAGAGCGCCTCGGCTTCGTCCAACGCAGCGCCGGCGTCCTCACCCCGGTAAATACACATCGCCGCGCGATAGCGCTCGGCATCGGCTTGCCAGAACGCGGTCCGGTAGATGGGCGGCGAGGCGCGGAAGGCCGCGTATGCCGCCTCCGCCGCCGCCCACTGCCCGGTATCGACGAAACTGCTTAGCAAGCGATGATGAGACATTGCCAGCCCGTATGCGTCATCCGCAGCTTCCGCCAGGTCACGCGCCAGTTCGCACGCACGCCGTGCTGCCGCGAGCTGGCCGGCGCTGCGCAGGGAGATTGCGTAATTGCACAGGAAGATGCCCAGGTTGCCGGCATCTTTGCGCTGCACACCCAGCGCCAGCAGCCTGCCCTCCAGGGTAAACGCCTGTTCGTCCCGCCCCAAATAGTAAAACGCAGCTGCCAGGTCGGTCGTGCACCACGCTTGCCGTTCTGCCGACTCCAGCGCCGGCAGTTGGTCCAGGCCGTTTCGGAAAAGCGGTGTCAGCAGCTCGACGATGGCGTGGTAAGCGGCGATATGATCTTGTAGCACATCGCTCAAACGTTCCCCGTACAGGCGGGCGGCGGCGTCCAGATGGCCGCCCTGCACCATCGCATTGTAAATCTCGATGGTGCGGGCCAGGTCGCCCAGCTCCGTCACCGTGTCGAGGTCTTCGGGCGGCGTGCCCTCGAAGTGGTCGCGGATGCGGTCGAAGGTGGCGGCGCGCGCGTCCGACTCAAGCCGCTCGAAGGCATAGGCGCGCACGATAGGATGCAGGTCGAAGCGGTCTTTGTCCTGATTGTAGTGTATCAAGCCGCGCTCTTCGAGTTCGCGTAGCGCGGCCTCGAACTGCTTTTCGGTTGGATACGGATTAAGCGCGCACAGCGCCGCGTAGTCCACCGCATAGCGGAAAGCCGACATCTGGCTTAGGAATTTACTATGTTCAGGCCGCAGCCCGTCCATCGCGTATTTCATGATGTGGGTGCGGCGCTGTTTGAGGTCCACATCTTGGAGACGCAGCGTCTTGCCCTTCTGCTCATACCAGACGTCGAAGTCGCCGCGCGCGCGGAAGCTCTTGTTAATCATCCCCGCCACGATCCGCAGCATCAGACTGTGGTAGCCAAACTTCCGCATGAAGGCGTCCAACGTGCGCTTATCCCCGCGTATCCCCAGATGGCGCATCATGTCGAGCGCGTCGTCCGGGTACATCCCGTTCAGGTGGTAGCGGCACACCCCGTCTAAGGGGGTGTGCGCGTGCCGGTCTTCAAGGTCGCTCGGCACAAGGCGTGTGCTGATGAGCACCTTTGACGGCCTGCAGGTGCTTAGGTCTTGCAGCAACCTACCGTTCTGTGGGTTGGTGCAGGTGCGCACGCTGCGCGCCGCCCCCGCCACATCCACCGCGTCGTCGCTCATCTGCGCGGCGTCGAGGCGGTGGTAGGCCACCATGATGCGCTCCAGCCCGTCGAGCACCAATAGGTAGGGCGCGGCTTTCAACGCGGTGATGAGGCGGCGTTTGCGCGCCTCGAAGCCCACCCCGTCGAACGCCTCCGGCGCCTGCTGCGTGATGTAGGCCAGGGCGTGGCGTAAGAAGTTGCTCATGCTGGCGTCGCCTTCGTAGAAGCTCCACCAGATCACACCCGCCCACTTCGGGCCGCGCTTCGCGTGCATCCAGTGCCAGGTGAGGGCGCTCTTGCCCACGCCGCCGATCGCCTCGACGATCATAATGCTGTCGTCGGATGCAGCCCAATCGTCGAGCTTGGCAAGCTCCTTCTTGCGGCCAAAGAACTTGGTCGTCTGCAGGTTGTAATCATGCTTGATGTAGGGTTCGGGCGGCACGGGCAGCGTAGAGACATGGGGCGCGGGGGAAGTGTTGGGGGCAACGCCGCCGCCGATGATGTTATTGGCCTGCACCGAGCCGGAGCCGACCACCGCGCCCGGTCCGACGCTGCCGGCAATGTTGATGCAGTGGACATTGCCGCCGGCTTGCTCGACACGCTCCCTGCCGAGCGGGGTCAAATCGTAATACTCGTCGTCGTCGTGTAGTCGTATGAATCCATGCTTGACAAGTTCTTCGAGAATAATCTCCAGGTCCTCGCGCTTAAGGCCCAGGCTCACTTGAATGAAGGACGGATAACGGCATCTTGAATCCCCGTTGTCATCCAAATGTTTGAGCACACGACGCGCACTTGTGTCTGAGAATGTGTCCATTACAAATTCCTATCCGGTGGCGGTGCGTGGATATGTCTCAGTATAAAAGCTGTGGGGCGGTATGGCAAGCGTGGTATCTGTGCGGCGCGTGGGTGAGCGGTGCGCCGCACAACACAAAAGCGGCCTCATGCATAAGGCCGCTTCTCTGCAAGCGGGCGAAGGGATTCGAACCCTTGACCTCCTCCTTGGCAAGGAGATGTTCTACCACTGAACTACGCCCGCGTCTCTATTGACGCCGGAAAGTATACCGAAAATGGACTCTCATTGCAAGTCAAAATTTGGGCCTAATCTAGGGCAGCGTGTCGGCCACACCGACCTCAGACCGGGCAACACAAGACTCCGCCAGAGTCGGCGCTTTTAGTTGACACCGCACCGCGCCGTATTACAATTACGCTCAATATTCGATGAGCATATACCATACAGACGGAGAGACAATGGCACGCCTGCACGAATATCAGGGTAAAGCGCTGCTCAAACAGTTTGGCATCAGCACCCCGCCGGGCGGCCCTGCCGCCAGCCCCGAAGAAGCCCGCCAGATCGCGGAAGAGATCGGCGCGCCGGTTGTGGTCAAGGCGCAAGCCTGGGTGACCGGGCGCGCAGGCCTGGGCGCGATCCGTTTTGTCGATACCCCCGCCGAGGCCGAGGCCGCCGCGCATGACCTGCTTGGGATGCAGGTCGGACACTTCAAGGTAGAGCGCGTGATGGTCGAGAAGAAGCTCGCGATCGCGCGCGAGTTTTACGTCGGCGTCATCGTAGACGACCGCGCCCGCGCACCTGTGGTGATCTTCAGCAGCGTCGGCGGCACCGGCATCGAACAGATCGCCGAAGCGCACCCCGACAAGGTCGCACGCCACACCGTCGATATCCGGCTGGGGTTGCGCGACTTTGAAGCGCGCGAGCTGGCACGCAAGACGGGCATCGGCGGCAAGCTGCTGCTGAAGCTGGGCGGTCTGATAAGCAAGCTCTATAAGGCCGCGCGCAGCTATGACGCCCGCGCCGCCGAGATCAACCCTCTGGCCCTCACCGAGGCGGGCGATTTGGTCGCCGCCGACTGCCGGTTCACGGTGGATGACTACGCCATCTTCCGCCACAAAGACCTCGGCATCGAGATTGCGCGCGAGTTCGACCGTCCGCCAACCGCGCTGGAAAAGATCGCATGGGAGGTGGAGAAGGGCGACTATCGCGGCACCTTCTACTTCATCCAAATGGAACAGGACTTCGAGAAGGGTGATGGTGTGGTGGGCTTCCACGGCGCCGGTGGTGGCGGCAGCATGATGAGCATGGACGCGGTGTTGGCGCGCGGCTTCAAGGTCGCAAACTTTGTCGATACCAGCGGCAACCCCCCCGCCAGCAAAGTCTACCGCGCTGCGCGCATCATCCTCAGTCAAACCGGTATTGATGGCTATTTCGGCAGCGGCAGCGGCGTCGCCAGCCAAGAGCAGTTCCACTCGGCGCGCGGGCTGGTGAAGGCATTTATGGAAGCGCCGCTGACCGTACCGGCGGTGATCCGGTTGGGCGGCAATGCCGAAGACCAGGCGGTCGAGATTCTACACCGGGCACGCGGCACGTTCCCCGCCCCGATCGAGGGCTACCGCAAGAGCGACTCACCGGATTTCTGCGCGGCACGTCTGCGCGCGCTGGTGGACGAATACACCCCGCCCCGTGAGGTTCCGTCCGCCCGCTGCAAACCAGAGGCCGCCGAGCCATATACTTTCGAGACGGTCACCGGCGGCACGGTCACGCTGGACCACGCACGCTGTCGCACATGCGAGAGCAAGGTGTGCATAGAGGCTTGCGTGCCCGGCATCCTTACGTTGGAGGCTGGTGTGCCGGTGTTGAATATTACCCGCGCACAAGCCCAAAAGGGCGGGTGTATCGAGTGTCTGGCTTGCGACATCGAATGTTATTTCGAGGGCAACAAAGGCGGTTACGTCACGCTGCCGATTGAGGGGTTGGTTGGGTAACGAATGTGGTGCAAATGTGGTGCAATCGATGGCGACGCCACCGCACCCTACGCCTGTCGATCGAGCGAAGCTAGCATAAGCCCTATTCGCATGAAGATATATATTGTGCTTAACGCGCAGAAATTATAACGCAAAATCTGCCGATACTTGGTACAATGGCGTGATTCTGTTTTGATTTTTAGCGTTACGAGGCTGCACGCCATATGCACGTACTTCATGGCACCTGGCTAGCTGATATTAAACGTTTCATCTTCTGGGGCGAAGATGTGCCCGGCAATCCGCGTTATCGCAGAGGCCGACGTGGGCGGATGTCTCCGCACCCCACAACCCTTACATACACGCAGATGTTTTATTATCTGGATCGGTTCACCACCACAAACAGTCCTGATGGTGATAACCGCACCATATGGCTGCCGGGCCGCAAGAAGACACCGCAGCCCTCACCCGAAGCGGTGGACGCCGGTATGGACCCGCTGGAGGGCGACGATCTGCAGCTCCTGGCGTGGGAGATCAGAGAAGCGATCACCTTAACCCCCATCAACGCCCTTGACTTCTTGATCCAATTGCCCCGCCCGCACGAACGTACGACCGGCTTTATCCTCGCCAGCGATCTGGTCTTCTGGCAACAAGCTGCCATGCTCACCATGAACAGCCTGATCGAGCAGCGCTATATGCCCACGCTCAAAATGCGCGGCATCAGGTACATCGCCGAGTGGCAACCCTTGCTCGACTCTAACCTCTCGATGCAGATGGCGGCACGGATGCCGCCCCTCTGCCGTGCGATGGTGTCGGACATCAATGAGGCCCCCGAACCGCTCGACTTGCTCGAAAACTTTATACAGGCGATGTTAGACGACTTTATCCGCTATGCCTACGTCGGGCAGAGGTCCAAGCCCACACATCGGCACCGTTGGCTAACCGCGCTTACCGACATAGAAGAGACGCATCTGACCGGCACCCCGCGCGAGAACCGGCAGTTCTACGAGGCCTACCTTGCTTGGCAAGAGACGCTGGATGATACCGGACCGGGCACGTTCCGGGTCTGCTTCCGTCTAGATGAACCCACCGCCGATGCGAACCAATGGCCGCTGCGCTATCTGCTCCAAGCCACCGACGACCCCAGCTTGCTGGTAGAAGCCGCCGTGGTATGGGGGTCTACCAAGCAGACGCTAACCTATCTGGAACGGCGCTTCGACCAACCTCACGAGAAACTGCTTAGCGCGCTGGGCATCGCGTCGAGCTTATTCCCACCTATCGAGCGCAGCCTCCACGAATCCAGCCCGGTCGGGGTTATGCTTAGCCGGGAGGAAGCATATCACTTCCTTGTGGATGCCGTACCACGCTTTGAAGAAACCCGCTTCGGCGTGCTCGTGCCGAATTGGTGGAAGCGGTCCGCGCGCCTAAAGGCCAAAGCCTCGCTCCGAAGCACAAAGGAAGAGACCGTATCGACCGGCTTCCTGAGCAAGGACGCGCTCATCAGCTATCAATGGCAGCTCTCGCTCGGCGGACAGCAGGTCAGCCGTGTGGAGTTTGAGCAGCTCGTGGCGCTGAAACAACCTCTCGTGCGCTTCCGTGATGATTGGGTTGCGCTAGACCCCGAACAGGTGGATGCAGCCCTAAAATTCTTCGAGCAACAGAAGGACCAGGGCGAACTCGGCATACTCGACGCGCTGCGCCTCACCGCCGATAGCGACAAGGCGGCGGTGGACGGCATAGAGATAGAGGATGTCGAGGTTCAGGGATGGCTAAACGACTTCTTTGAACGCCTCAGCCAACCCGATGCTGCCATATCGCCCCCGCTCCCGGAGGGCCTCCAAGCGACCCTCCGCCCCTACCAAGAGCGAGGGTTTGGATGGCTGGTGCAGATGCAACAAATGGGCCTCGGCGCGTGCCTGGCCGACGACATGGGCTTGGGTAAGACGCTGCAAGCGATCGTGTTCTGGCTGCATGAGCGCGCCCAGAATGGTGACGTGCCCTCCGCGCTCGTGGTATGCCCTACCTCTGTGGTAGGCAACTGGAAGTATGAGATCAACCGCTTTGCGCCGAGCCTCCGCGTGATGACGCACCACGGCCCCGAACGCAAACAGGGCCAAGACTTCATGGCGGCCATCGCAGAGGTCGATGTGGTGCTGACCAGTTATGCCCTGCTCAGCCGGGACCGCACAACCCTCGCACAGGTGCGCTGGTCTAGCGTGGTGCTCGACGAGGCGCAGAACATCAAGAACCCCAGCACCAAACAGGCTCAGGCCGCGCGTGCGCTTTCGGCAGACTATCGTATTGCGCTTACCGGCACACCGGTCGAGAACCGGCTGAGCGAGCTGTGGTCGATCTTGCAATTCCTCAACCCCGGATACCTGGGCGCACGGAAGACCTTCCGCCAACGCTTTAGCATCCCGATCGAACGCTACGGTGATGAGGACGCCGCCGCCACCCTAAGGAAGCTCACCGCGCCCTTCATCTTGCGCCGGGTGAAGACCGACCCCAACGTCATCAACGACTTGCCCGACAAGTTCGAGAACAAGGTATATTGCACCCTCTCGCCCGAACAAGCCACGCTCTATGAGGCGGTGGTGCGCGAGGAGATGGAGCTGGTGGAGCAGGCCGACAGCGCGATGCAGAGGCGCGGCAGTGTGCTGCGTATGCTGACGCGGCTGAAGCAAATCTGCAACCATCCCGCGCACTTCCTCAAGGAGACGGGCAGCCTACAGGGGATGCGCGGGCGCAGCGGCAAGCTCACCCGGCTCACCGAAATGCTGGAGCAGGTCTATGCCAACGGTGACCGCGCGCTGGTCTTCACACAGTATGCCGAGATGGGACACCTGCTTGAAGCATACCTTCATGAGCTGTTTAAAGAAGAAATCCTCTATCTACACGGCGGCACGCCCTCCAAGAAGCGCGCCGAGTTGATCCGACGCTTCCAGGCACCGCGCGGCCCGACGATCTTTTTGCTCTCGCTGAAGGCCGGCGGCACCGGCATCAACCTGACCGAGGCTAACCATGTGTTCCATTACGACCGCTGGTATAACCCGGCAGTAGAGAACCAAGCCACCGACCGCGCCTTCCGCATCGGGCAGACCAAAAACGTGCAGGTACATAAGTTCCTCTGCCTGGGCACGCTCGAAGAGCGTATCGACGAGTTGATCGAACACAAGCAAGCGCTTGCCGATAGCATAGTCGGCAGCGGCGAGACTTGGCTATCTGAGA
>CAZJBO010000107.1:0-7969 GCA_964544075.1 uncultured Anaerolineae bacterium | reverse complement strand
TGCCGAAGCACTCCGCACGGGTGATGTCGAAACGGCCCAGACCGCTATGCAGCAAGCCGCCGAACAGATGCGGCAGCAGGCGCAGCAGAGCAAGCAGACCCAAGAGCTGACCCAGCAGATGCAGAACCGGCTTTCGGAAGGCCAACAACAGCTGTCACAACAGGGCCAACCGCAAGGTCAGCAAGGAGAAGGGCAGCAAAGTCAGCCGGGCCAGCAAGGAGAAGGCCAGCAAGGTCAGCAGAGCCAACAAGGAGAAGGCCAGCAGAGCGGTCAACAAGGCGGGGAGGAGGGCAAAGTATCCGGGCAGGGCGAGAACAAGGAGAGCAAGCCGGGCGGCGGTGGGGTGATGGACGATAAAGCGGACGCAGCCAGCGGAGCATCCCAGTCAGGCGAGAGCCAACAGCCCGCCCCGGCTGAGTCACAGGGTGGGCAGTCTGTGCAAGGCAGTCAGGATACGCCCGGTCTCGAAACACAAGGGGATGGTCTGGACGCGGGCGAGAGCGAAGGTGCCTTCGACCGGATACAAGATACACCACCCTCAGGGCCTATAACCGCCAATAACGCGCCCGGTGGGGTGGGAGAGCGCCCCTATGCGCCGATATTTGCGCCCTCACGCATTGGAGGCGAGAACGATGTGCAGTTGGACTTGCCGGTTGACCCGGAGGATTTAGATGACGCGCCCGTGATACAAGGCGATATCGTGCCGGAGGATGCAGATAGCGCGAGCCTGGTGCCCTATAGCCAGGTATACGGCGACTACGCCAATGCTGCCAACTCTGCGCTTGAAAGCGGGCGTATCCCGCTGGGGATGCGGGCCGTCATCCGTGCATACTTTGTCGCGCTCGCGCCGTGATGGGGGAGGGCAAACGCATCAAGGGGCACCAACGGTGCCCCTTTTGTATTTGTCTGCTTATCCGGCGGCCTGGAGCGCGTAGAAATCGGTCTTGACAACCCGCACACCGGGGATGGCGGCAATCTTCTCTTGGAGTCCGGCGGCCTGCTCCGGCTCAAGCGCGCGTCCGCTCAGCACAAGCGCCCCATTGACCGCCGTGAGGTATACGCCGGGGGGCAGAAGACGTCCGGCTGCGACGAGCAAGGCATCGTCGTCGTACAGTAGATCGTCGTTGACCACGGTCACACCGGGGACTTGCCGGGTGCTATCGACCAAGACGCGCCGAATAATCGCGGTCCTCAGGTTGCCGCCGAACGTGACCACGCCCGCATCGTTGACCGCGATGTTCAGGTAGGGGCGGCTCTCGCGCAGGGGCGGGTAATTGTGGATAATGGCCTCGATATATTCTTTTATGTCGAGCGCAGCGCGTGGCGCTTCATTCATGGCAGACACCCTCCGTTACGGTTGTTTTGTGCGTGCTCCGGTGCGCCTCTATTCTAGCACGCCTCGGCTGCTTTTTTTAGTCCTTGCCGCCGTTTGAGCACTTCTAAGCCTAAGGGTTATCGAATCTTCACCCGCCGCAGCCGCAAGCTGTTGCCGACCACGCTCACCGAACTAAACGCCATCGCCAGCGCTGCCAGCACAGGGTGCAGGTGGCGCAGAAACTCCGGCGCCCAGTCGAAGGGCGCGAGCACGCCCGCCGCAATCGGGATGAGCAGTATATTATAGCCAAACGCCCAACCCAAATTCTGTTTGATGGTGCGCATGGTGGCGCGCGAGAGGCGGATCGCTTTCGGCACGCCGTGCAGGTCGCCCCCGATGAGGGTCAGATCGGCGGTTTCCATCGCCACATCCGCGCCCGTGCCGATGGCGACACCTACATCTGCCTGTGCCAACGCCGGCGCATCGTTGATGCCGTCGCCGACCATGCCTACGCTCATCCCCTCCTGTTGGAGCTGCGCGATCGCTTTAGCCTTATCGCCCGGCAGCACGCCCGCCAAGACGCGGTCAACGCCGGCAAGCGCTGCGATCGCCTGTGCGGTCTGCTCGTTATCGCCGGTGAGCATCGTCACTTGCAAGCCCATCGCGTGCATCTCGTCGATGGCAGCGCGCGCGCTCGCCTTGATGGTATCCGCAACTGCCAGCACTGCCACAGCGCGCCCGTCAACGGCGAGCCACATCGCGGTCTTCGCTGCACGCCGGAAGGTCGCCGCGTCCGCATCGAGCCTATCGGTCGCTATATCGTGCTGTTGCATCATGGCCCGGCTGCCGACCAGCACAGAGTGTTCCCTCACCTTTGCCCGCACCCCATGCCCGGCGACTGCCTCAAAGTCTGTCGGCTCGACGGTTGTCAGCCCTTCATCCTTTGCGGCGCGCACGACCGCTGCGCCGAGCGGGTGCTCTGAGCCGCGCTCGACCGAGGCCGCCATAGCCAATACTTCGGCGCGTGTCATGTCGCCGTCGGGCGCGGTCACGATATCGGTGAGGGCAGGCTTGCCTGTGGTGATCGTGCCGGTTTTATCGAGCGCGACAGCTTGCAGACGGTGGGCTTCTTCGAGCGCGGCGCTGTTCTTGAACAGAATGCCCATAGCCGCGCCCTTGCCCGTCCCTACAATGACCGCCGTCGGAGTCGCCAGGCCCAATGCACAGGGGCAGGCGATCACCAGCACGGCCACCATCCGCACCAGCGCGCCGGTGAAGCCCGCGCCGCCGAGCAGCCAGAGGCCGAAGGTCGCCAGCGCAATCACTATCACCACCGGCACGAACACCGCCGCCACCCGGTCGGCGAGCCGTTGGATGGGCGCCTTCGATGCTTGGGCATCCTGCACCAGCCGTACGATCTGCGCCAGTGCAGTCTCTTTGCCGACCCGATCCGCGCGCATCTTCAGCCGACCTTGTTTGTTCAGAGTCGCGCCGATCAGTGTATCGCCGATAGTCTTATCGACCGGGAGGCTCTCGCCGGTAATCATGCTCTCGTCCACTGCCGAGCGGCCACCAATGACCACGCCGTCCACCGGGATTTTCTCGCCGGGCCGCACGATAACGATCGCGCCGACCGACACTTCTTCGACCGGTACATCGATCTCCTCGCCGTCGCGCAGCACGCGCGCGGTCTTCGCCTGGAGGTCCATCAGGGCGCGCATGGCGGCGCTGGTGCTGCTCTTGGCGCGCGCCTCCAGCAGCTTGCCGGTGACGATAAGCGTGATGATGGCGGCAGAGCTTTCGAAGTAGACGTGTCCTCCGATCAAGCCAAACGTCACCACGATGCTGTAGAAGTATGCGACCGAAGAGCCGAGCGCGATAAGCACGTCCATGTTGGCAGTCCGGTTGCGCAGCGCATGATAGGCGCTGGTGTAGTAGTCTCGGCCAACATAGAATTGTACCGGCGTCGCCAACGCCCAGAATAAGATGTTTACCCAGGGCGCGTGTGCCCATGCCCCCAGCAAGCTAAAATCGCGCGCCATACTCATTATGAAAAGCGGCAGGGTGAATGCGACACCCACGGCCAAGCGGCGCTCTTCGTGTGCGATCGCGGCGCGGCGTGCGGCTTGTTCGGCGTCTTCGGGGTCGGCGTCTTCCTCGACCAAGACGACGCCATAACCGGCATCCTCGACCGCACCGATCATCTGCGCGCGGTCGAGGACCTGTGGGTCATAGGTGATCGTGGCACGCTCGGTGGCATAGTTAACCACCACATCGTGCGTGCCGTCTAATCGCTTGAGGCTGCGCTCGACCGCGTTTGCACAGTTGGCGCAGTGCATCCCGGTGACCGGGAGCGTCACTTGTTTCTCTGACATTTGGTTGCCCTCCCAGGGTAGAGAGAAGGACGGTGGGGTTACTCGCTTGCCGGATACCCGATCTCTTCGAGCAGTGCTTTGAGGGCATCCCACGAAGTACGGTTATCCCATGTGACGGTCACCTGCTTGTCCGCGCGTGAGGCGCTGACGCGCAGCACGCCGGGTATCGCGCCGAGTTCTTTCTCGATAATGGCGACGCAGTGATCGCAGCTGATGTTGGGGATGCTCACGGCCTTGCTTGTTGTCTCGGCCATTGTATTCTCCTTGTACTAGGTAACCGTAATTATACCTAATAGGTCGGAAATGCCAAAGACAGTACGTCGGCGCATCCGACCTTGCCGGAGTTGTGTCTGGGGTCGGCGCATCCGACGTATATCACTATAGCTTGGGGGTTCAACCCCAGGCACATTAGGCTATTTAGATCAACAATGCCCGCTCGACCGCCGCCCGCAGCACCGGTTCCGGCTGTACGCCCACGAGCCGCTCCACGACTTCGCCGCCCTTGATGAGCAGGAGCGAAGGGATGCCACGGATGCCGTACTGGGTGGCCCAACGCGGGTTTTCATCGGTGTTGACCTTCGCCACGCGCAGCTGCCCGACATAGTCCTCTGCCAGCTTCTCGACCACCGGCGCGATCATGCGGCAAGGCCCGCACCACGGCGCCCAGAAGTCGACCAGCACCGGCACTGTGCTCTTGAGCACGTCGCGTTCGAAGCTCGCATCGCTGACGGCAAACGGTTTGCCGTCGGCCCCGCCTGATGAGGCCGATGCGCCGGGCGCGGTTGTGCCTCCCAGCAGGAAGGTGACGTGCTCTTTAACGATGGCAGCGGTAGGCGCGCCGTTACTGCGGCTGACCTCTGCGCCATCCTTGAACGATATGACGCCCCCGCCGTCGAGCTTGAGGCGCGCGGCAGCTTCGGGGTTTTCGTCGAGCTTGAGCTTGACTATCAACACTTTGCCGGCTTCTTCTCTGGCGATCTTGTGGAGGCTGTTCTGCACACGCCGCTTGAGCGCGCCGTGCGTAGCCACCAGCACTATAGGTAGTTCTGCGTTGAGCACGCGCTCGATGCTCTGGTCATTCGTCGTAATTGGGGTATCAAACGTTTGCTTGGTCATGCTTTGTTTTATCTCACAATGATTCAATTCGAACTCATGTGACGATCATAACACCCAAACATTAGAAACTTAACAGAGTTTCGTCAAGATAGTGTAAAGATACCCTATACCCGTATGGGGTATGGGCCGAAAACACGCGCGGTCCCTGGCATAAGCAGGTAATTCTTGGTCGGCAGGCTGCCGTGCGCCGAGACAAGCTGCGCAGCCAGGCTGCGTACCTCGGCGCGGGCGCTTATGGCAGAACCCCCAGCGCGCCGAGCGCGGCGCGCAGCTCATCATATGCCGTTGCGCTAAGCGGCAGGAGCGGGCGGCGCGGCGGGCCGCAGTCGATGCCCTGCATCTGTAACACCGCTTTGGTCGCGCCGACCAGGTTGCCTGTGGCGACCAGCGCCGTGATGACCGCGTTGATCTCGCCCTGGAGCTGGCGGGCACGCACCCGGTCGTCGGCGTTGAAGGCAGCATAAAGCGCTGCGAAGCGGTGTGGCAGGATGTTGACGGTTGTGCCTATGGCGCCGTGTGCCCCGGTCGCCAGGCACGCAAGGAACATCTCGTCGGGGCCGGAGAGGATGTTGATACCCAACTGAAGGAGGCGTTCCATTAGGTATAGGTCTGACGAGGTGAACTTGACGCCCCGGAGTTGTTCGATCCCCATCAGGTCGCGTACCACATCCACAGTCATTGTGACGCCGGTGCGCGCCGGCAGGTAGTAGATATAGAGCGGCAGCGCGTCGGCAGCCTCGGCGATGGCGCGGTAATAATCGCGGAGGCCTTCTATATCCACCGTGTAGAAGCTCGGCGGGATGGCCGCCACCGCTGCTGCGCCATGTGCGGCGGCGTGTGTAGCCAGGTCTACCGCCTCTGCCGTGGTGAGCGCGCCCACGTGTGCGATGACCGGCACGCGCCCCGCGCTCTGCGCCACAACCGCCGCCATCACTTGTTTGCGTTCTGCCGGGGAGAGCAGCAATCCTTCGCCGGTGGCGCCGCAAGTATAAAAGCCATCCACTCCCGCCTCGATGAGAGCTTCAACCAAACGCTGTATGGCGTCGAGGTTCACGCGCCCTTTGGCATCAAATGGGGTAACCAGTGCCGGCCATACGCCGGTGAAAAAATTCATGCTCTTGCTCCCGTGCTTGTCCTGCCGTTTCATGAAACGCCGTTTCACGTTTAACTGTAGCGTATCTGGCGCTCTTGTCAAATCAGGCGGGTGTGCGATATTCTGTAAAGGGATGTCTATACTTTTCCCCTGGAGCAGCAGGTAAACAAACATATTGGCGTCGTGCATCTGTCGGGAGAGCTTATATGGCGCGTTTTAGTTGGACGCGGTCGCCAGAACGTGCGGCGTGGGTGGGGATGGATCGAGGAAGCGCGGGTTGATTAGGGAATATGGGCGATTTACAGCTGGACATCGCAGAGCTAAACATAGCGTTTGAGAGCGCCTCCGCCGAGGAGATATTACGCTGGACCTGGGAGACCTTTGGGACGGACGCGCGCGCCAGCTCGTCCTTCCAGACGCAGAGTGTGCCGCTGCTGCACATGATCGGGCGGGTATGCCCGGAACTGCCCATCATCTTTATCGATACCGGATTCCACTTCACCGAGACGCTCGCCTTCCGCGATGCGCTCCGGGCGCGCTATCATCTAAACATCGTTGCCGTGCACGCCCAGATCGATAAAGCCGCCTTGTTCCGTAAATATGGCGAGGGCCTATATCGGCGCGACCCCGACCTCTGTTGTTATATCAACAAGGTCGAGCCGATGCAGCGCGCATTGGCGGGCGCGGCGGCATGGATCAGCGGGGTGCGGCGCGACCAGACCGCGCACCGCAAGACTCTGCGCGTCCTAGAGCCGCAGCAGAGCGGCGTGCTCAAGATTCACCCTATGCTGAACTGGACCCAGGAGCAAGTCTGGGCCTATATCGACCAACATGACTTGCCCTCTCATCCCCTTCTCGCACAGGGTTACCAAAGCATCGGATGCGCGCCCTGCACGCGCCCGGTACAGGCAGGCGAAGACGCGCGGGCCGGGCGCTGGGATGGCACCGGCAAGACCGAGTGTGGCTTACACCTAAACATAAACGAGGAGAAACCGCATGGCGCAAAAAACGACCCGAACCGATAAACAAGTGATCTTAGTTACCGGCGGGGCCGGCTATATCGGCTCTGCGCTGATCCGTGACCTTGCCGCCGATCCGCGCTTCACAGGCTGCACCGTGCGCATCTACGATAACTTACAGCGCAAGCATCTCTGCGGCCTGATGGACCTCCCCGCCGAGGGTAACTATGAGTTCGTCGAAGGCGACATCTTAGACCGCATCAACCTCCAGCGCGCTATGCAGGGTGTGAGCGTGGTCGTGCACTTGGCGGCGGTTGTGCGCACTCCGCTTAGCTTCGACCACCCTGCATGGACCGAGCAGATCAACCATTGGGGCACCGCCTCGGTAGTCGAGTGCGCTTTGGCGGCGGGAGTCTCGAAGCTGGTCTACGGGAGTTCGGCCAGCGTCTATGGTCCGGGTGGCCCATTTAAGGAGGAAGACCCTTGCCGCCCGATCGGACCTTATGCTGCCTCAAAGCTCAAAGGCGAAGGCGAGGTGCGGACCGGCGGTGAGCGTGGCTTGGCGGTCGTGGTCGTGCGGCTGGGCACGGTCTTCGGCAGCGCGCCCGCGATGCGCTTCGACGGGGTCGCGAACCGGTTTGCATACCTTGTCGGCGTGGGCCGCCCGGTGGTGATCCACGGCGGAGGACGGCAGATGCGCCCGCTGATTCACATCCACGATGCCTCGGCGGTGCTGCGCATGTGCCTTGCCGACCCCCGCGCCGAGGGCGAGACGATTAATGCAGCGACGATGAACCCCTCTGTAAACCAGATCGCCGAGACCTTGCAGACCATCGTGCCCGGCGCAGCGGTGCGCCAAACCGCGCAGAATGTCCTTAATGTGCTCAGCTTTGAGGTGGATGCGGCGAAGCTGTTGGGGATGGGCTTTACCCCGCGCGTTGATCTGGCGCGCGGGATGCGCTCGATCTTGGCGCGTTGGCAAAACATCAATGCTATGCCGGGCAGCGCGCTCGATGCATCGATGTTTATAGATTAGCTGCGGGCACGCGGCGCTCTAGCCCTCTCTGAGCAGCACGCGCAGCTCAGACCAGGCGTCCTCGACCGTCACCCC
>CAZJBO010000106.1:0-7975 GCA_964544075.1 uncultured Anaerolineae bacterium | reverse complement strand
TGACGACGACGACTCGGATGGCTGGTGGAAGCACAAAGGAGAGTGGCGCACCGAAGATGGCGCCTTGACACAGTATGGTGACATCACCGGTGGGGCATGGACCTACCAACCCCGGTGCAGTGTCAGCGACTATCGGGTCGAGGCGCGCGTGCAGAGCAGTAATCCCGACGGCGCAGCAGGGCTGGCCGTGCGCGTAAACAAGCTCTCTGACGGCTATGTCGGCGTGATCGACCGCAGCGCGCGCGCACTACAGATATGGGTACACTCCGAAGGCGCCTGGACCCGGCTTAGCAGTCGGCCTCTGCCGGCGGATTTCGATGCGGACGCATGGCATACTCTGGAGTTTGAAGCGAGAGGGGATACTTTACGGCTCACGCTCGACGACAAGCTGCCGCTTGAGGTGAGCGACGATACACATAGAGAGGGCTGCTTCGGCGCATGGCTTAGGGATACCATCGCGCGCTTTGACGACTTCCAAGTCGAGACGGTCAAATTGCCCTCACATTCGGGCGTCACGCTCCCGTTTAGCGACAACTTCAACGACGGTTATGCCGACGGATGGCAAGGCAAGCAAAATGGCGGGTGGAGCGTTATAGATGATGCGCTAGACCAGGGACAATTCACGCTTAACACCTCAACGACAAGCTGGGTAGACGTGAACGCCATCAACTACGCCATCAGCGCGCGGGTACGGCTGATGCCCGAAGCCTATACAAAGGACCACGCGCGCGTCATCGGCCTGATGATCCGGCGCACGGACGATAACGAAGCATATGTCGCCAGCATAAACCTAAAGGATGGCGTGGCGCGGCTCTGGTATGGTGACGGGGTAAACTGGCACCCGCTGAGCGGTGAGGTAGAGATAACAACTTTTGATCTGGATGACTGGAACACGCTGCGCGTTGAAGCCTTTGAGGACCAACTGCGCTTCCGCCTCAACGGTGACTTGGTGCTCAGCGCATCGGATAGCCGCCTGATGATGGGCGGCTTCGGTATACGCATCCGTGAAGGACACTTCCAGATCGACGATGTGCGCGTAGAAGAGATCGACCGCTAGCGCACGGTCAGGGGATGATAAACCGCGCGCATGTCTCCGGGGAGGCGTCGAGCAGAGGGTTGCTGACATACACACAGAAGACGTGCGCGCCGGCCTCGAGGCCTTCCGTCTCAGGCGTGATGCTCAAGCGATGGCGGGTTGCGCCCCCGGCGTGATGCTGCCGCCACGCTCGGTCATCGAGCCGGGTGTGATAGACCAGCGCGCCGGACGGCCACCAAGCCTCGGTCGCGATATTGAATGTCACCGTATCGGTTGGCCGGAGCATATCACGTGTGATGACCGGATGCGCGGGCGGGTCGGGCCGGTAGACGCTGACGTACACGCGGTCGGTGCCGAAAACGAGCGTCCCGTCATCTTCAATGTACATCAGACGTGCGCAGCCTTCGACCAAGCCACCGGTCGCTGTATCAAAGGTCACCGAACGCGCGCCGTCAGGGTCATAACGCACCAAACCGTCGGCTTCGCAACGCCAAAGCATCCCATCGGGGTCAACTATCTTTGCCGCCGTCACGCTGTCGGGCGCATCGTCCCACAGCTCCCACGTATCGGCATCTACATCATAGCGCGCCACACCGCCCGCCGTGACCACAGCCATAACACGCCCACCGTCAAGCGCTCGTATATCGATGATACGATCATCCGGCAACCGGCTATCGGCAGAGGTCCAGCTTTGCCAGGCATTGCCGAGATAGCGGCTCACCCCGCTGTGGACGCTGCCGGCCCACAATCCCCCGTCAACATCCTCTGCCAACGCAACGATTTGATTGCTCACCAAGCCCTCAACCTCGGCGTTAAAGAAAAGCCACCGCCCTTCCGGGTCTAGCCCCGAAAGGCTGCCCTCGCCGGAGACGGGGTCATAGGCGGCAAACCACATAATGCCGTAGCTGTCGCGCAGCACGTCGCGGACCTGATAGTTTGCCATGCCTCGATATGCCGGGATGTGATGTTCCCATGGGGTGGGCGCGAGACGGAACACGCCGACGCGCGTACCAAGCCAAAGCGCCCCGCGCGAATCTTCGGCGGCGCAGTCGATAGACGGGGATGGAAGCCGGTCCGGCAGGTCACCGGGGGGAATGCTGTGGTCTTCCGGGATTGCAACGCCGGTGGGGTAGGTCTGCCACGCCTGTCCATCGAAACGGCTAAGCGCATCAGGGTGGATAAACCACATAGCGCCGTCGGGCGCTTCGATAATATCGACGACGCGAAGGTCGGCAAGGCCGCTGTTATCGGGAGTGAAATGTGCCCAGAGGGGGCCGGGCACATCGGCTTGGGCAGAGGCAGGCAAGGTCGGCAGGCAAGCCAACATAACAAGAACGAGTGTAAGGAATCGCGCCCCGCTCAAGCTCACGCCTCATCCAAACCCAACACTGTGCGCAAGCGCCACTCGAACTCGCTGAGCATCATACCGGTTGCGCCCCAAACCGGCTCACCATGCCAATGGTAAAAGGGAACTCTCAGTTTATATCCGTCCTTCTCCCACTCTTCTTCCATCTTGAGCGTGTCATCAAGGAGTGCCTGTAACGGCATCTCCAGCACGTCGGCGACCTCGGTCGGCTGGGGACGCCAGACCGGACGGAAAGATGTATAACCAACGGTGGGGTGTATCTCGAAAGTGACGGAGCGTGTATAGAAGTGATGGAGCCGACCCAACACCTCGACCGAATCCGGCGGAATGCCGAGTTCCTCGTCGGCCTCGCGGAGGGCGGTTTGTACAAGTGTCTCATGTGCCTCGTGGCTTCCGCCGGGGAAGCATACCTGACCGCTGTGTCGGTCGCCTTCAATGATGGCGCGCTTCATGAGCACAAGGTTAAGCACCGCATCTGGGGAGGAGGGATAGACAAGGATCAACACACCGGCCAGACGTACCGCGCGCGGTGGGGCAGGCGTCGAATACACACTACGTCCGTATGCATAAGGCCGCATCCGCCGCCGGGCGGCCTCGACGTCGAAGTTGGGTAAGGTGAGCGCGTGACGCACGTGCTCCAATCTAATGTCAACCATAACGGCATTATAGCGCGTTTTATTCAAGAGACGCTATAGTAATACGATGAAAGAATATCACGCCACTCAAGGAGGAAGCGTGTGACGACACGGCTGTTCCGCGAAGAGGACGCCGACCTAAGCGTGCTCAAACAAAAAAAGATATCCATCATCGGCTATGGGAACATGGGGCGCGTCTTCGCGCTGAACCTACGCGATAGCGGCATCCGCACCGTCATCGGCAATGTGGAAGACATCTATGCCGAACGCGCCCGCGCCGACGGCTTTGATGTGATAAGTATCGATCAAGCGGCACAGAGCACCGATGTGCTGCTCATGATGCTCTCGGACGAGGTGATGCCGAAAGTTTATCTAGAGATGGTCTCGCCCAGCCTGAAGCGCGGTGATACGCTGGTATTTGCAGCGGGATACAACATCGCGTTTGGGTTCATCGAACCGCCATCTTTTGTCGATGTGGTGATGGTTGCGCCGCGTATGGTAAGTTCGGGCGTGCGCGAGCGCTACTTGAGCAAGGAGGGCTTCATCAGCTTTGTGAGTGTAGAACGCGATACAAACGGCGCCGCATGGGAGACCACGTTGGCGCTGGCAAAGGGCGTGGGGACGCTGCGGGCCGGGGCACTGCGTGTTTCGTTCGAGCAAGAAGCCGAGCTTGACCTCTTCGTGCAGCAGAGCTTCATGACGGCGTTTTATCAGCTGCTCAACAGTGTCGCGACGCTTCTGGTAGACCAGGGATACCCGCCGGAAGCGGTATGTACCGAGCTATACCTTTCGGGCGAGCTGGCATATATATTAGAAAAGGCCGGACAGATCGGGCTGATAGAGCAAACCCAGACGCATTCACTGACCAACCAGTACGGGATACTATCGCGCTATGATCGCTTTGGTGAGCCGGCACAAAAACGCCAGATGATGGCGATACTAGGTGAGATCCGCGATGGCACGTTCGCGCAGAAGTGGGCCAACGAATATGCAACCGGGTATCCCACCCTGAAAGCCCATCTGGAGGGTCTCATGCGTTGGCCTACAAGAAGCATAGAGAACCGCACGATCAAAATGTTGTCAGGGCAGACCGCCGAGAAAGACGCCGAGGACACACAAAAGCGTTAGGTGAGTAAACGTACTTCACAACCTTCGGTTTGGCTTCACGCCGAGACACGGCAGACGCGGCATCGTCTCTTCGACAGACAACAGCAACATCCGCAATTTGATTCCTTAGGCCGTTTGCGATAAATTCCCAAAGTCATCTCATGCACATTCTCACAGGAGGCCCTGTACAATTATGAAATCTACGCACAAGTGGCTCAAGCTCGTCAACTTACTTACCGTTTTCGTCTTGCTGCTAACCCTGACCACAATCGGTCAAGCCGCGCTCGCGCAAGATGACGACGATCCCCCCGCGACCACAGAACCCGATACCGAAGAATCGGATGGCGCGGATGGTGAGGGAATAGGTGACGAAGACGCTGCATCCTCGGAGATTGCCGCCGAGTTTCGCATCAACGGTGCGGCCAATCTTTACGACACCACACAGGCGATCCTCAGACTCTTCAGCGCCGACTATCCTAATGTCGAGATCACGGTGGGCATTGCCGGTACGCCCGGCGGCTTCGACCGCTTTTGCAGAGAAGAAACCTATATCAGCAGCGCCGCGCGCCCGATCCTAGAAAGCGAAGCGGCAGAATGTGCCGAGAACGGGGTCGAATGGGTCGAACTGCTCATCGGCTACGAAGGCGTAGTTGTAGCGGCGCACCCCGACGTCGCCGAGTTCGCCGCGTGCCTCACCACCGACCAACTCGCGCTCATGTGGTCGGCCAACGCCGAAGCCATGCCTGAGCCGGCGGAGGAGGAAGCTGACGCCGAGACCAACGCCGATGCTGAGACCGATGCTGACGCCGAGACCGACGCTGACGCCGAGACCGCAACCCCGGAGCCAAGACCGGGCATCGGCAACTGGAATGAGATAAACGACGCTTTCCCCGACCTGGAGTTGGCGCTCTATGGTGAGAACGTAGCGAGCGGCTCCGCCGACTTCTTTAGCCGTGCCATCACCGGCATTTCAGGCGATATTCGCTCCGATTACACCTCCAGCTACCCACAGGCGCTCTTTGACGAGATGGTCGGCAAACCGGGCGCGCTCGGCTACTTCAGCTTCGGCTACTTCAACTTCAACGAAGAAGACTTGGTTCTGCTCGGCATAGACGCCGGCGATGGCTGCGTAACACCGGACGCCGAGGCTATCACCGACGGCGCTTACCCGCTGGCAAAGCCTCTCTACCTCTACGTCAACGCGGCCCAGCTCGACGACCCCGCCGTAAAAGCCTTCATCGATTTATATCTCAGCGCAGACGGCATTGAGCAGATAGGCACTGGCGACGTCTTCCCCGCCTCCGAAGCCACCTATGAACAAAACCGTGCCAATGTCGAGGACCGGGTTGTCGGGCGCTTCTTTGCCGAAGCACCGCCCGAACCCGAACCCGTGATCGTCGAAGACGCAGCGGCTGAGGACGCCGAGACGGAAGATGCCGAAGCCGAGGACACCGAGACGGAAGATACCGAAGCCGATGCCGACGATTCTTCGGATGAGTAAATTACTTCGGAGTGCTGCCTTACCCTTCGCTTGGTGGAGACGTGGGGCAGCGCTCGTGCTTGTATTGTTTGTGGTGGGAGCGGGCGTGGCTGTGCCGCGCACCCGCGCACAAGATGCGCCCGTTACCCTCTACCGGTGGACGACGGAGACGGCGCCTCTCTCCCTCGACCCACAACGGATTGTAGACCAGGTCTCGGCGGAGATAACCGAGAACCTCTTCCTCGCGCTGACCACACGCGACCCCATCACCGGTGAGGTCAAACCGGCGCTTGCGACCGCATGGGAGGTCTCCGGCGATGGGCTGAGCTGGACCTTTACCCTCCGTGATGACGTGTACTGGGTGCGCTATGACCCGGATACCCGGCTCACCGCACGGGTGCGCGCCGTCACCGCGCGAGATTTCGTCGATGGCCTGCAACGTACCTGTGCACCCGAAGGCGGCGAGCTAGGCGCGCGGTTGGCGGACCTCGTGCCGGGCTGTGATGTCATCCACAATACCGTGCCCGTCTCAACCACGCCCGATGTCTTGGCTGCGCTCAAAGCACAAGCGCCTACCCCCCACACCCTGGTCATCCAAATGCGCGAGCCGTCCGGATGGTTCCTATCCATCACGCCCGATCTGCGCCCTGCCCCGCTCGACATCATCGACCGCTACGGCATCGCATGGACCCTGCCCGGCAATCTGGTCACCACCGGTCCTTTTGTGCTCGTGCAGCACACGGCAGGCCAACGCATAGAGATGGCCCGCCTGAACAACCACCTACCCGCCGACCTAGAAGGGGACGGCAATGTGGCGCGCGTGGTCTATAACATGGTGCGCGATACAAACGCGGGCTTCTCTCTCTACATGGAACACAAAGTGGATATATCGGCGCTGCCACCTGCCGAGGCACCCGGTTTTGTGGGCCAGCGCCTCGGCGAAGCGGTGCTGTTGGGCGGGCAGGATGCCACCTTTAGCGGAACAGGCCCGCACGTTGCATACCTCGGCTTCGCCAACGACCGCGCACCGTTTAATAACGCCCTGGTACGGCGCGCGTTTGCCGCTGCGCTCGACCGCGAAGCCTTTGTCGCCGAGGTGCTCGGCGGGCAGGGCCTGCCGATGACGCACCTGACACCACCCGGTGTGTTCGGCGCACCGCTTCAGCCGAGCGCGGCTATCGACCTGGGCTATGATCCCGACCTTGCCCGCACTGCCTTTGCCGATGCCGGTTATCCGGGCTGCGCACGCTTCCCTTACGTGACTCTGGTGGCGCACCAAAGCACCGCCACATGGGTCGATTTTATGGTGCGGGCGTGGGGCGAGGTGCTGGGCTGCGATGCTTCGGTCTTTCAAGTCGAGTTGGTAGACTTTAGCACACTGTTGGCACGCACCAGCTATGATGCAAGCTGGGATGCCCAACCGCACATGTTCACGTCGATGTGGCGTGGCGAGTATCCCGATGCGCACAACTGGCTGGGCGATATGCTATATTGCCATGCCGCGCCGCGCACCCGCCGCCCTTGCGCCCCGGTTGATGACCTGATCGCACAGGCCGCCGCCACCACCGATCCGGCAGCACGCCGCGCGCTCTATGCGGAGATCAGCGCAGCGTTCTTTGGCCCGGAGGGTGATATGCCCATCGCGCCGCTTTACCAATATGCCCAATGGGAAGCGGTCAAGCCCTGGGTTGATTGGAAGAAAGGGGACCTTTGGGATACGATCAACATTGACGTGGAACTACAGGAGCGCTGTCGGCACAAAGAAGGCGATATGAGCGCGTGCAGCGCGCCTCTGGTGACGCTTCCGGCGCCCGAAACCGCCACACCGACGGCAGCGCCTTCTGCCATACCAACTGCAACCGGTGAATATGGCGGCGTTGTCATCCCCGTCGGCACGTCTACCCCAACCGCAACGCCATAATTTCGCTGCGCTTTTAGCCCAGCACACTTCCGATAAAATCCGCGCGCCCGCGCACAAAGGATGCGGGGTCGGCGGCTTTGCGCCCCTGTAGTTGTATACGCTCCAATACCAACAAGCCCCGGCCTGTGCCCACCGCGACGCCATCATCTGTCGCAACCACTTCCCCCGGAGGAGCCGCGCGGCTTGGAACTGCCAATGCAGCCAATACCTTTGCAGCCAATACCTTTAGCGTCTGCCCCTTCCACGTGGTGAAGGTGCCCGGCCAGGGCGTATACGCGCGTATCAGGCGGTCGATTTCGGCTGCCGGGCGCGTCCAGTCAATCTCGCCGTCGCGCTTCTTGATCCGGGGCGCCAGGGTGACGCCGATGTCGGGCTGTGGGCGCGGCACAATATCACCGGAGAGGTAGGCGGGCAGCACCTCCGTCAGAAC
>CAZJBO010000105.1:0-8016 GCA_964544075.1 uncultured Anaerolineae bacterium | reverse complement strand
AGCAAACCGTCGGCTACGCCGACCTGCCGGAGTCTCGCGCGCTTCGGGGCCGGGGGTGAGGGGAATTTCAACCGAAGCGCTGCCCCGACGCGGCGCGCGCATCAAGGGCAGCTTGGGCTTCTTCGATGGTATCGTATATCAGCTCGTCATGCCGCGCGTCGGGGAAGTGCTGCTGTATCTGTGTGCGTAGAAAGTCGGCGGTGTCATAGCGGGCCAGCGTGGTTATGGCGATGGTCCTTTCGGGGGGGATGAACCCTATCAGGTTGATGTCATCGACCACCGAGGGCCGGAAGCGCTGCCAATAGCGGCGCGCCGCCACGAAGAACCAGTTCGACTGTAGGCCGGGGGCCATCACGATAAAGTGAAAGTCGGGTTCTGGGGTCTCGGACATCATCGCCTCCTACACCGTCAGATCGCGCTGCGTGAAGCTGTAGACCGTCGCCGCCATCAGCAGCGCGCTCAGCAGCAGCAGCACACCGACATTGCCCCAGTTCATCCCATCAAATAGCGTGCGCGAGCCGTAGTAATAGAACGGGTTAACGATCCGCAAAGGCTCTACGCTGCTGCTCATCCGACCGAGCAGGTTGAGTATATAGAATGCGCCGACCATCCCCGCGACAATCTGCCCGCTCGAACGGCGGCTGGAGAGCGTGGCAGAGAACAGGAAGGTTGTCGCCCCGAAGGTCAGCGCGATCGGCAGCAGGTTCAGCATGGCCGCAAAGATGTTACCCAAAGAGGCGTCGGCGGCTTCGGGCGTTATCGCGATGGTGAGCACAATGCCCATAAAGCCGATGATGGATATCACCAACAGGCTCACGATCAGGGCGGCGAACTTCTCGACGATGACCCGGCGGCGAGAGATCGGCACGCTCATCAATAGGTCCATCGTGCCGCGTCTCTCTTCGCCGGCCACACTCGCCGCGCCGAACTGTACGGCATAGACGGCAAGCATAATCGGGCCGAACGCGAAGAACTTGGTCGCCAACCATCCTTCTAGGGTATCGAAGTCTTCGACATCACCGGCCATAGCTTTGATCGCCGGGGGTAAGGCCTTGATGATATCCTCGAACCCGCCGACAGATTTTATGGTGGGATAGAGCATGACGGTCATCCCGCCCATCACAGCGATGAACAGCCCCCATACCAGCACGCGCTTGCGCTCGTCGTATAGAGTTTTGAGAAAGATTGTGCCGTTCATATGCCGCTCCTTACCTGTAACCTATTGTGGCGCGGGGCACAGAGAATGCCCACGCTCCCCTATACCGTCAGATCGCGCTGCTCGAAGCTATACACCGATGCGGCCAACAGCCCCCCGCTCACCATGAGGAGCACCGCTGCGTTCTCCCAGTTTATGCCATCGAACATGGTGCGCGAGCCGTAGTAGTGGAAAGGATTGATGACCAATAAGGGCTGGAGCACGGCGCTAAACTCGGCAAGCGCATTTGTGAGGTAGGAGATCGCCAGGAACGCCGCCACGATCGATCCGGTCGAATAGTGGATGGGGAGCGCTGCCGAGATGAAGAAGCTCAGCGCGGCGAAGAACAACGTGATCGGCAGCATGTTCAGTGTGCCTTCCAAAAGACGGTTTGCTGCGATCTCCAGCGCCGGGACGACAAGGATGCCGACCATTAACCCGATGAAAGTGATAGAGAGGATGCCCAGCAAGGCCACCGTGAACGCCGCGAACTTTTCTATGATGACACGTCGGCGTGAGACAGGTGTGCTCATCAGCAGGTCCATCGTGCCGCGTCTCTCCTCGCCGGCCACCGCCCTAACCCCCGACATCACGGCATACACCGCCAGCACCACGGGCATGTATGAGAAGAACTCCATCGATACAAAGCCCGGCGGGGAAGTAAAATCGCCGGGGTCTATATCGCCGAACATCGCCATGAAGACATCGGGCAAGGCGTCGAGGTAATCATCGATCCCCTCGAACCCGCTGATGCTGGGATAGATGGCACACGTTAGGACTGCCAACAGCGCTATAATGCCGCCCCAACCCAGTATGCCTCGGCGCGCGTTTCGCAACGCTCTACTGAATACCGTGCCCGCCATCTCATTCACCCCCATAGAAGGTCAAGAATATCTCTTCCAGGCTAGGTTCTTCATAGCTTAGCTCGATCACCTGATAGTCTGCCGCTGTTTTAATCACCGGGTCGAGCGCGCCGCTGATGCGGAAGCGGACCTTGTCGCCGTTCGTGACGCTTACCTCCTCGACGCCCGCGATCTGCTCTAGGCGCGCGGCGGCATCTTGCGCCGCACCGCTGCCCAGCTTGAGTGTCATCCAGCGGAAGTTGGCGTGCTTCAGGTCGCTGACGTGTTCGACCGCGCTCAGCTCACCGGCGCGCAAGATCGCGACCCGGTCGCATACGCGCTCGATCTCCGGCAGGATGTGCGATGAGAGGAACACGGTCTGCCCGGCCTCGCGCGCTTCGTCGACCATATGATAGAAGGTCTGTTGTACCAACGGGTCCAGGCCACCGGTCGGCTCGTCGAGGAAGAGGAGTTCGGGTTCATGCATCATAGCCTGAATCAGGCCGATCTTACGCTTCATGCCGGTCGAGAGTCCGTGCAGGCTGCGCGTAAGGTCGATGCCGAGACGCTCGGCCATCTCGCCGGCCTTCTGGTGCGGGACGGCGCCGCGCAAGCGTCCGAAGTATTCCACCAAGCCCCAACCGGTCAGGTTCTCCCACAACGATAGCTCGCCGGGCAGATAACCGACCCGCCGGTGGATGGCGATAGCGTCGCGTCGGGCGTCCAACCCAAAGATAGAGGCACGCCCGGCGGTGGGCCGGATCATGTCAAGCATAAGACGGATAGTTGTTGTCTTGCCTGCGCCGTTCGGACCCAAGAAGCCGAATATCTCACCCTTATAGACCGTCAGGTCCAGGTCTTTTAGGGCAACGATGTCACCGCGATAGATTTTGGTCAATCCGCGCATCTCGATAATAGATTGTGCGTTCATAAGTTGCTCCCGTTTAGACCCTTGCTATCCAAATAGCGATCTCAGGATAACACAAGGCAGCGGTTATATGCCCCCCAAAAATGGGGGGCTGCGGTCTCTCCTATGCCGCGTTGCGTTATTCTTACCACGACGCATGGTTATATACGAATATCACAGATAGCCAGCTATGGTATACTGATTTCGCGGCGGCGTCAAGCAATTTTGCCTAGCCTTGCCCACCGCCGCACTCTGCGCGCCCTGACATATCCCCCGCTTAGCGTTACAATGCTCCCGCAGCAGAAACCGTTTACCCTTGAAAGGACTATTGATATGCTGAAACACCGCACCCGCTTGATCGCTTTGCTGCTCATCATGGCGCTGGCGATGCCATCCCTCGCGCTGGCACAAGACGGTGACACAGACAATGATATCGTGCTTGTACCGTATACCAATTATAGTGTCGGCATCCGCACACTCGTGCCGAGCGGGTGGGCCGAGGTGAAACAAGGCATCTTCGCCCGTGACGACAACACCGTTCTCCTCGGCGGCATGATCCCGAACATGTCGATAGCAGAGGTTATAGAGATGCTCACCACGCAGCTTAACCTCGAAGCGCCCCCCGTCAACGCCGGCAGCCGCGAGACCGAAGCATTTGCTTGGAAACTATACACGACAGAGATTACGGAAGAGGACAAGACGGCCATAATCGACCTAGCTCTGGTCGAAGACGCGGATGTCATCCACCTGATCTTTATGCAAGTGCTGGAAGAGGAATACGACGCGCTCCACGCAGCGGTGTTCCTCCCTGCCATCGATGCTTTCGAACTCCTGGCGCTGAGCTGGGGGCGCGAGGACGACGGCGCGTCCCCAGAGGAAGTTACGGTCTGGCTGCCGGAGGTAGTCGCGGAATACCCACACGACACCGGCGCCTTCACCCAGGGGCTGATCTGGTACGAAGACACGCTCTACGAGAGCACCGGACGGCACGGCGAGTCAACATTGCGCCAAGTGGACATCGAGAGCGGTACGGTGCTGCGCTCGGTTGACGTCGCCGAAGAATACTTCGCGGAGGGGCTGGAGCGCGTCGGTGACCGGCTGATCCAGCTTAGCTGGCTGGCGGCGGAGGCTTTTGTCTATGACCTGGAAACCTTCGAGCAGATCGATACATTCCAATATGTAGGCGAGGGCTGGGGCTTGTGCTATGACGAAGAATACCTATACATGAGCAACGGCAGCCCGGTTATTTCCATCCGCGACCCGGAGACCTTCGAGCTGATATCCGAGGGGCTGGTCACGATACAAGGCGCGCCGGTTGAGAAGATCAACGAGCTGGCGTGTGTGGGCGACTATATCTACGCCAATGTGTGGAAGACCGACTTCATCGTACAGATCGACAAGACAAACGGTTATGTCGTGGGCCTCATCGACGCAAGCAGCCTGCTGAGCGAAGAGGCCGCCGCTGCGCTCACCCCCGGCGCCGACGTGCTAAACGGCATTGCCTACAATCCCGACCACGAGACCTTCTACCTCACCGGCAAGCATTGGCCGACGATATTCGAGGTGACGCTTGTAGAGCGAGAATAGGACACAAGGGAGGCCGGTATATAGAGGCGACCCGCCTTCGTAGGGCCGGATACGGCAGGTCGCCCATACCATCAGGCCGATAGAGCCGCGCCTCGGACGTAGACAATGCACATCATCGACAAGGCGCGGCCTTAGCTTAGTACTCCCAGGCGGTTGATCTAGCGCCACACTTGTTTTTCGCCATACTCACTTTCGTGTACAATGAAGTGGCGAACCCGCAAGTACGAAATAGCTCTGTGGAAGTCATGGCGCATTCCAAGATCGAACCAACACACTGGGAATACATAGGAGAGCCTGCCCTATATCGCTATCGAGGGCAAACCGCCGGCCAGGTTGAGATGCCGGTGCTCATGATTGACCTCTCGGACACAAGCCCCGGTCTCTGGGACCTCCTAGGGGTGTTCCTCATGCGAGAGGGCTTCCGGCACATCTATGTCTGCAAGCTGCCCGGCAAGCACTCCATGCTGACCTTGATGCGCATAATCGAGCGCGTCTTAGGCGCAGCGCACGCCCCCTGGCTGATCCTCATGGCAGAAGGCTGGGCGGCGGCCCATGCCCTGCACTATGTGGAAGAACAAAAAGGCTATAACAAAGTCCATATGCTGGTGGGGCTTAACGGCCAATATCAGCGGAATGCGCTTAGCTATCTAGAAGGCAGCCTCTTGCAGCGCGACGCCGGCATCGAGCCACAACCGCCCAACGCCAGCCTCGGCAGCCCCAAGGTTGTCAACCAATTCGTGATGCTCAACATCAACGGCCAGGCCCCCACCTCATACCTGAACCCCGACCGAAGCGTCCTGCCCCTGCCGGAGGCCGTCAACGTAGAGCTAAACCTACACCCCAAGCAAGTAATGCGCTCGCCGAAGACCTATGACATCTTGCGCCCCTACCTGCAAGGGAAAGTCTGGTTGATACAGCTCCACCTGCACAGCTTCCAGATGCGCACCGGCGCGCCAGACGCCGATGTCGGGCGCTTCTTCTTTGAGGTCAACCGGCGGCGCGTGCCGCCCGAAGGCGTGTTCGCACCACCCGACCAAAAACGCTATGAGTTTGAAAACTTTACACCTCTGGGCACGGTTGCGCTGGCCGCCAAGCCCGGACTGCAGGCCGCCAATATAAGTCTGCGGCTGCGCGAGATCGGGCGTGCTGCGCCCGAAAAGCGCGCCCTGATGACCACCCTGCACGTCCCGCTCGTCAGCGGACAGGCCAGCGACCACCATATGCAAGATAGCTTCGGCTCCGAAATCCGGCTGCGCGTACATTGCGTCCGCGCGCCGCGCATTATTCCAGCGGATGGTACACAGTGAGCGTCGAACTTGAAGCCCTGATCGCTAATCTCTATATAGTGGGGGGGCGCGCCATAAGCGCCGCCCCGCCCGGCGCCTTGATGCAGCGCGCCCCCCGGCGCAGCCCACGTGCCCGCGCCCAAGATACCTTCTTTGCCTTGCTCGACATCAGCGGCAAGGCGCGTGCCCCGGCGCCTCTATACGAGCAGTTGGTGCGTGTGGCTGCCGATTCTTACTTCCGGGCCAAAGGCACCATGACCTCCGGACTGCGCGAGGCAATCGAGGCAGTCAACGAGGCGCTCATGGCACACAACCACAAGTTCGGCGTGGCATATCAAGCACATCTGGTCTGCGCGGCGCTGCGCGGTGGTGAGGTCTACTTGGCCCGCGTGGGTGCGTGTCAGGGCTTCTTGCAGCAGAGCGGCGAGGTCAGCGCCTTCCCGCCCGACCTAAGCGCGCTGGAGAGCACCCCGCTGGGCTTGCGCAGCCGCCCGCCCATCGCGCTAAACCGCTATACCGTCGCGCCCGGCGATGTGCTGATCCTCACCGATAAAACCGTCGCAGCGACAGATGGCGCCAAGCGCGATGCGGCGCTGCGGGCCGCCGGCGCTGCCGAGCTTGTCGCCGCGCTGAAACCGCTGGTCGTGCACGCCGCCCAGAAATCGGCGATGGCGATGGCGGCACAGCTGCTCGCGCCGGAACAGATAGCCGAGACGGTCGAGCGTAAAGAGGCCGTAAAGCCGGAGGCGTCGCACGCCGTGGGTACCGGTCTGACCGCGCGCCTGCCGAAGGTGGACGTGGACCTAAGAGGGGGGTTGCACGCACTCAAACGGAATCTGGCGCTGGGCGTGGCGCTGCTGGCCGCGCTCGCCAACCGACTGCTCGACCAATTCTTCCCGGAACCTGCCGACGATGATGCGTCCGGCGCGCCCGTCTCGACCAGCCTTGCCGCCGGGCTGACTATATTCATTGCCCTGGTGGTGGGCGTGGTGATGGTGGGGCTGTTCTTGCGCAATACGGGCCGCGACCGCTGCGATGACTTCATACGGCTCACCGAGGAGGAAACCGCACAGGCGAAGGAGTTAACCGGCCACAACACGGAGGCACGCGAGGCGTGGCTGGCGGTGAAGGTGCATCTTGAGCAAGCGCTGGAGGTCTGCCCACTCTCCGACCCGCGCCCGGCCCAGGCGCTGGAGGAAGCGCGCGGCTTTATCGATGAGTATGACCAGGTGGTGCGCCCCCGCCCCCCTGTCACGCAGCTGCGCAGCTATCCGTCCGGCGCACTGTTGCATGGCCCGGTGATCCATGCGCCCGACATCTATGTGCTCGATATGACAAACGTGGCGATCTATCGCGACCAGCTCACCGAAAGCGGCGTCCAGGTTGTCGAGGCGAACACTAAGCCGGTGCTCGGCAAGGGCGATACGGTGGATGGTTATGTTATCGAACGCTTGGTGGACATCGAGTGGATGGCACAGGGGCCGGTGCGCAGCCGCAGTGTGATCGTGACGCTGGAGCCGACGCAAGGTGTAATGATCGCCTATTCGCCGACCCTGCTGCCCACGGCGACGCTGCTGGTGGGCCGAGAGGCTTGGGTCGAGCCGATCGCGATTACGGCTTGGGGGGGCAATTTTTATATCCTTGATGCCGGGGCGGACCAGATTTGGCGATATCGTATCGCGCCCGGCACGGGTGACTATACCGATCCACCGGAACGCTATTTCGATACTCTGGTGACCAACCCAGACTTGGCAGGCGCGATCGATCTGGCGATTGACGATCAGGGCAATGTGTATATTCTGTTTGACGATGGACATGTTGATAAGTATATCGGCGGTGAGGCGCAAAGTTTTAGTCTGGATACTTTGCCGGTGCCGCCGGTCGAGATGCGTGCGATGTATATGCAGAGTAATGCGCGTGCCCAATCGCTTTATCTCGTAGATGTCGGCAATGAGTCGATCTTTGAGACGACCTTGCTGGGGAAGTTTGCCTATCACTTCCGGGCCGCTAATGAAGAGGCTTTTGAGGATTTGCGCGGCGTGTGTGTCTATTCGGGGCCTGAGGGTGATAGTGTCTACGTTCTTGCTAATAACGGTCTCTATCACTTCAATAAACCCGGCATGGCGCAGTAGGCGCCTGCGTCCCCCCTCACCCCCGGCCCCTCTCCCTCGTTGGGGCGAGGGGAGCCGGAAGCGCTTC
>CAZJBO010000104.1:0-8072 GCA_964544075.1 uncultured Anaerolineae bacterium | reverse complement strand
CCAGGCTGCCGGTGTTCTCTAGGCCCAGCATGAGGAACTGTCCCAGCACACTGAGCGCCATGCGCGTTTCGTAGCGCACGATGACCTCGTGCGTATTGGCCTTTGCGCTGCCTCCGTTCACCAGCCGGAAGGTCCAGCCCGGCGGCACCAATACCCCGGCCTCCTCGTCATTGCGCACTCTTTGGAGCAAGCGCTCGGCGGCGGCACGGTCGGCGCTGCCCACGCTGAGGTCGGCCCCTTCGGGCGGCTCCAGCATCGGCAGGCCACAGAGGTCACGCTCGATGCCGATCGCCTCGATCTCGCGGAGGTTGCGCACGAAGTAGTAGCTGGGGTAGGCGCTGCGCAAGATCGAGCGGCCTTCGGGGTTGCCCTGCTCAAGGCGGGTGCGATAGAGGATGCTTTTGGTGATGGGGATGGTGACCTGGTCATATGCCGGTGGGCAGACCTGTACCATGCCGCGTATACCGCCCGCCGCGTCGAGGTCCCACTTATGAAGGGTGTTTTGGCCGCGTATGGCGAACTTGCGCCAGCCGATCGCTCCATCGGGGCGACGCTTGTAGATGATCTCGAACCATGCCCAGCCAAAGGGCAGCATGGTGAGCGCTTCCGAGAGGTGGTCGTTGAAGCTGTGGCTCATATCGTCCAGACAGCTTTGGATAAACCGGGCGCGCGGGTCGTCGCCGGGCGTCAGCTCCCACGCGAGCGCGCGGATGCTCTGCTCGATGGCGAACAAGATCGCGCCTATGATGGGGTCGTTGAGCCGCATCTCGTTATATACGCGGTAACCGGCGCGCCCGCGCAGCGCGCGCAAGGGTTCGGCGGCGGGGCGTCCGCTCCATACCGGCAGGCCGCTGCGCCCCACCTCGGCGAATGTTGTGTTCATCAACCCTCCTTTCTGGGTGCTGCCCATAAACAGAAAGCGCCCGACCTCCCCTCTCCTGAATGAGGGAGGCCGGGCGCTACAACTCCGGCGTCGCCATCTAACATGGCAGCACGACGTATGTATTTGCACGATTAGTATAGACTGATTTAGGGTCGATTGTGAAGATATAGCATAGGTCGAGTTTGGTTTGAATACGGTTATTGCCCCACAGATACGCTTCTGCACCGGGCGGCTTGCGCGATTGTTATACTTTTTTTACATAGCTGCATTGCACGCCGGTATGGGCACAGTTTGAGGCAGTGGGGCGCACTCGGCGCTTTCTGTGGGTTTTGGGATATATCGGTGGGGTCGGAGGGGGGAACGGTAGCGGTACCTCCCCGGTCAAGTGGGGTGCCCGGTTCGGTGGGCGCAAGGGCTTGACGTTAAAAAAATTTAGGGTTGAGGAATAGACGGCTCCTCCCCCCATATATACGGGTTGCGCGGGCTGCCTGCCCCAATCCTACGGTCTGATGCCCACTGTGGGCAATAATCTTAAGGCTTGCCGCGCCATATGCACCGCGCACGCTTCGGCGATTTCTTGCCCTCTCTTGCCTGACCGTTATAATGGTGGGCGTGTCGTTGCCAATTGTCTTGATTCTGCTGCTCACCCACCACACCTCACCAGTTGAGAGTAAAACCACGACGCAGACGAAAATAGGGGAACATAATCGCCGCAGAGAGGGATGGGGTCGATGAAAGCTCTGTGGCAGAAATCCTCTTAGTCTTCCCCACTTTTTCGTACCATGCGCAGACGACATCAATCGTCTGGCCGGGAGGTTGTCTTATGGCAGCAAATGTGCTGATAGTCGAGAGCGTGCGTACCAACGCACCTTCTTTTACACCGGCGCTCCAGAAACGTGGTTACGATGTGTGGGTCACACATTCCGGCAGAGAGGCGATCCGGGTCGCCGCCGATGCGCCCCCGGATGTGATCGTGCTCGACGCGGCCTCGATGCGCACAAGCGGCAACCGGATTTGTGCCCAGCTCCGCAAACATTTTGCCGAGACTCCCATCATCCACATCAAAGACTTCCCCGAAAACGGCGCACATGCCGACGCCAGCGAGCTTCTCTATATGCCATTTACGCCCCGCAAGCTGATTAACCGCATCGAGCGCTTCCTAAACGCCGACCAGGGCGAAAGCATCGAACTCGGACCGTTTAAGCTCAACTTGCAACACCGTCTGCTGACCGCGCACGGCAAAATCCACCGCCTGACGCCCAAGCTGGCACTCTTGATGGAGGCATTTATGCGCAACCCTGGCCGGACGCTCGACCGGGTGTACCTCATGCGCCACGTCTGGCAGAC
Source organism: uncultured Anaerolineae bacterium (assembly GCA_964544075.1). GTDB lineage: Bacteria > Chloroflexota > Anaerolineae > Aggregatilineales > JAFGMM01 > JAFGMM01. The sequence goes on along the minus strand of CAZJBO010000104.1, from coordinate 5,842 downwards.
CGACTATGTCGGCGATACGCGCACTCTAGATGTACACATCCGCTGGATTAGGGAAGTGATCGAGAACGAGCCGGGCACACCGCGTTATATCGTTACCGTGCGAGGCGCGGGTTATTGTTTCCGTCCGGAGCGACAAGAACAAGTGCTGTAAGCTGCGAGGCAGATACGAATCACAAACCGCCGACGTCATGCACCGGCGGTTTATTTGTTTAGAGGATGAAAGCGTTATACCGGCCCTACTCGGCCTTGTGCGTAAGCGCGTTCAGGTGCTTCATCAAGCGCCCCTTGCGCCGCGCGGCATTGTTCGGGTGCAGGATACCCTTGCCGGCAGCACGGTCTAGAATGCTGATCGCAGCGGCGGTTTGCAGACGGGCATCGTCTACATTGCCCTCCGCGATCAAGGTGCGGGCCTTCTTGATGGTGGAACGCACCCGCGAGCGGAGCGCACTATTGCGCACGCGCTTGCGCTCAGAACTGCGGATACGTTTTATTGCCGATTTATGGTTTGCCACGTTGTTAGTCTCCAAAGTCCCTTAAAGTAAGCGCCGGGCATTTTACCAGACCGCACAACATTTGTCCACTTTTTGGCGCGCCGCCGGGGACTTGTCTGGGGTTGCCTGGGGTTGCCTGGGGTTGAAACCCCAGGCTAGCGCGATACGTCGGCTTTGCCGACCCCGGACCCCAACGCGCGCACCTTCGGCAAAGGTCGGCGCAGCCGACGGCCTGTTATTAGCCTGGGGTTTCAACCCCAGGCGGCGCGGGGAGCCAGAGTCGCCCCGGCAAAGGTCGGCTTGGGCCTGCAAACCGCAGGCCCCCAGGCCAAAGGGCCAAAGCTCCCCTCGCCCCAACGAGGGAGAGGGGGACGCAGGCACAAGGCACCGCGTTATATCACAGCCGTACCGAAATCCGGCAAGGTAGGCAAATCTATTGTAAAGACGCTGCCCTGTCCCTCGGCGCTCGGTCTATCATTGACATAAATCCGCCCACCGTGCGCCTCGACTGCCGCGCGGCACAGCGTCAAGCCTAAGCCCATCCCGTTGCCCTCGGCGTTAGGCGCGCGCACGAAGGGGTCAAAGATCAGCTCCTGATACCGGGGCGGCACACCACGTCCTGCATCGGTCACACAGAGGCGCACCTCGTTATGCGCGATAGCTTTCACGGCGACCTTGATACAGCTCTCCGGCGGAGCGTATTGCAGCGCGTTCTTGACGACCTCGGTCAAGGCGCGGCGCAGCCATGCCGTATCGCCCTTTATCACCGGGATGTCCGGCTCCACCTCCAGCGCGAAGCGCAGATTGAGGATATGCGCCGAGGGCGTTAGGCGTTCCGTGACCATCGCAGCGATAGCGCCCATGTCCACCTCGTCTTGTGCGATCTGCGCCGTGCGGCCTTCGAGCTTCTGCCAGTCCCGTATCCGGCGCAGCTGGCGCGCCATGCGCCGAGTTTGCCCCCCCAGCAGGCTGAGCAAATCCCCCACCTCGTCGTTGATGTCGTCCGGCAGCTCAATACGCAAGAGGTTCAGCCCATTCATGATGTCATCGGTGGCATCCTCGAAGGCCTGGAACAATGTGCTCAAGCGCTCCCACTGTTGGGTACTCACGTTCGGAGTGCTGCCCGTCCAACGTTCGGCTTCGAGCGAAGAGGTATCGCCCAGACGCCGGGCGAGGAAATCTACCGAACGGGCAGCCTCGACAAGCTGCTCATCGGTACCGCGCAGCCTCTGGCTGAGGGCGCACAGCACGGCGAGCGTAAGCTCCGGTTCGCCGAGCAAGCGTTGGAAGCTCTCGCGCGAGAGGCTAATCAGGCGGGCATCCTCGACCACGATAACCGTAGCCGAGCGTGGTTTGTCTTCGAGCAAGCTCATCTCGCCCATCAGGTCGCCGGGGCCTCGGTCGCCGACCACGATCGGCGGACGTCCGCCGCCCATATCATGCTGGGCACGCAGCCGTCCACTCCAGATGGCATACACACGGTCGCCGGGGTCGCCCTGACGGAACAAGACGGTGTTCGCCGGATAGGATTCCTCTTTGAGGGCGGCCATCATCAATTCGGGGTCGGCGCGCATCAGCGCACGGAGCAAGGGCGAGCGTTTGAGGACGAGCTTCAGCTCAGAGCGGTGGGTATCATCGATATCTTTCGTCTTGATCGGCTCGATGGGTGGGGTGATGTCGGGCGTGGAGGGTTTGGGGGCAACCTCGCCGTGGACCGGGTTAATGCGCTCCAGCGCGGCTTTCATCAAAGCGGCATCGACATAGCGCTCTTCGGGTTCATAGGCAAGCGCGCGCGTGATAACCTCGGTGAAGGACTCGGAGACCGTGGGGTTATAGTCCCGGATCGGGCGCAAGTTGAATGTAAACGGCTTCTCTTGGCGCGGGTCGCATTTGGTCAGCAGGAAGTGCAGGGTTGCGCCGAGCGCGTAGATATCACCGCTGGGGGTAGCCTCGCCCCGATATTGTTCGGGCGGCGCATAGCCCACGCTGCCGATCATAGTCCCGTCGTGGCCCATCTCAAAGGTCTTGGCGATGCCGAAGTCGATCAGACGCAAATTGCTGTGCTGGTCGATCATGATGTTGGCCGGTTTGACATCGCGGAAGACGATAGGGTCGGGCTTGTGGCTGTGCAGGTAGTGGAGCACGTCGCAAAGCGCGATCGCCCATCTATGCACGGTTTCGGTTTTGATAAAACCGTGTGTCTTTATGAGGGTGGTTTCCAGGTTACGGCCCTGGATATATTCCATCACCAGATAAACACGGTTCCGGATGACGAAGTAGTCATAGATTTTAGGGATGGCGGGGTGGTCGAGAGAGGCGAGGTTGTCGGCCTCACGCTCGAAGCTGCGCACGACTATAGCGCGCAGCTTGGGGTCGGGCATGGGGGGCTTCATCTCTTTGACCGCAACCTTGCGCTCGACGTTGGGGAAGCGCAAGTCGCGCGCCTCGTATACTGCCCCCATGCCGCCCACGCCCAACACATCCAAGATACAATAGCGCTCCTGCAGCACAGCATCGGGCTGCAGCGTGCCATATCTATTACGCGGGAGAAGCATATCAGTAGAGTCTGCCATAATGACCTCGGCAAACAGAAGTAAGTGCAGACAGATTGCTGAGAAGATTATAAGTGAGTTAGGTGGGATGGGCAATATAAGCAGGTGCGCGACCGAAGGTCGGTGCGCACCGATCGCCCAACCCCAACAGGACACCGCGTAGGGAAGGCCACGCCATACCCTCGCGCCACCTCGTCAGCGCCGCCGATTCCAGGCCGCGTTAGCATACTTCTCGGCGCGGAGCATCTCCGCTTGCGCGCGCTCCTCCGGCGTGAGCGTGCCCGGCTCCAGCACCAGGCCAAGCGCCGAGGCAAAGCCCGCTGCGAGCGCATCCGCCGCCGCGTCCCGGCCCACCGTGCGGCCCAACGCCGCCTCTAGGGTCGTGGCGCGCGCCAACACCCGCATCTTTGCCGCACGCCGCGCCGCCGCATCGCCGAATGCCAAACCATCACAGATGCGGCGCAGATCGCCGCCAAGCGGGAGCGTGCCATGCTGAAGCACTCCGCCGCGCTTCCGCACCTGTGCGCTGCCGACCAGCTTTCTGCCGCCCACGGTAATCTCATAATGCGAAGGTCGCTCAAAGCAGACCGGCCCGGTCATGCCCGCCGTCGGCCCGGTCAGCCGGTCTGCATTGACGTATAGGCCCAGGGCCTGCAGCCCGGCCATCAACCCCCGGCTGAGGCGTCGGTAGCTATCGACCACGCTGCCCGCCGCGAGCGGATGGGCACGGGGCAGCGCCACACTATACGTAAGTTCGTCGGTGTGCAATATCGCCTTCCCCCCGGTAGGGCGGCGCACCAAATCCCAGCCGCGTTCGGCCAGGCGCCGAGTGTCGGCCTCAGCACAGCGCTGCGCCACCCCCAGCGAGAGACAGGGCGGGGTCCAGGCATAGAAGCGTAGGGTGGGCGGCACAGCGCCGACGGCAACCGAGGCAAGGATCGCTTCGTCAATCGCCATATTAGTTGCACCGTCGGCGGGCGCGTCATCATTGCGCACGAGACGCCAGACATCTTCGTTTTGTATCTGCATAAGCGTTTAACCACCGCCTGCGGTTGAAACCGCAGGCCCAAAGAAGCCCCTCGCCGCCTGGGGTTGAAACCCCAGGCTAATAACAGGCTGTCGGCTGCGCCGACCTTTGCCGGAGTCTCGCGCACTGTCCGCATCCGAGGTCGGCGCAGCCGACGTATCGCGCTAGCCTGCGGTTTCAACCGCAGGCCCAAAGCCAAAGCGCATCTGGCTCCCCTCGCCGCCTGGGGTTGAAACCCCAGGCTATAACAGGCTGTCGGCTGCGCCGACCTGCCGGAGTCCCGCGCGCTTGGGGTCCGAGGTCGGCGCAGCCGACATTCGCGCTAGCCTGCGGTTTCAACCGCAGGCCAAAGCCGACCTTGTGTGCGCGCGCGCCTCTGGCTCCCCTCGCCGCCTGGGGTTGATGGACATTGACGAAATATCTAGGTAATCTAGAGAGAAGGTATAAAACATAAGACGAAAAACCAAGCAGGTGCATTATGAAACAACGCAGATTAGTTTTAACCGACGCGCAAAAGGCAGAACTGATCAAGATGCGCGACACGGCATCCAAACCCTATCTGAGGGAACGCGCCTCAGCGATGTTGAAGATTGCCGAGGGGCATAGTGCGCATCGAGTAGCCAAAGAAGGTCTGGGACTGTTGAAGCCGCGCGATCCTGACACGCTTTACGATTGGTTAAATCGCTACAAAGCCGAGGGAGTAGCTGGTCTATACATTCGTCCTGGGCGCGGGCAGAAGCCCGCTTTTTCCCCCTCAGACGGAAGCGGAAGCGCGTGAGCGTCTGCTGCATACGGTGCGCAAGCCACCCGAACAGGCTGGCGTGCAACGGAGCCGGTGGCGACTGTCGGACTTGCTGGCAGTGTGTGAAGACTGGTTGTCGGTGAGCAGCATATCGGGATTGTCGAAACTGCTTAAGCGTCTGGATATTCGTTACAAGATGGGCCGGTATACGATCCAAAGTCCGGATACGAATTACGACGAGAAAATGGATTTGGTTAACCAATGTCTCAACAAAGCACGCAAAAATCCGAGAGATTTCGTAGCCGTGTATATTGACGAACATACTTTTTACCGCCAGCCTTTGTTGGGACCTGTCTATGAGGCGCGTGGAGACTTGCAAGCAACCGCAGAACTGAGCCATAAAAACAACACGAGCGGGCGTATCGTCGCCGCGATGAATGCACTCACCGGCCAGGTCACCTACCGGCAAGTCAGCAAAATCACCCGTGCACAATTGCGCAAGTTTTACGCTGATCTGCGCGGGGATTATCCCGATGCCAAACAGATTTATGCTATCCAGGACAATTGGCCTGTTCATTTCCATCCCGATGTCCTTGCGGTATTGCAACCGCAGCATTTCCCTTTCCCGCCCAAACTACCCCCGAATTGGCCGACGCAACCGAACCCCAAGATCAAAAAGGCTAACTTGCCGATCCAAATAGTTTCCTTGCCCACTTACGCTTTCTGGACCAATCCCATTGAAAAGCTGTGGCGCTGGCTTAATCAGGAGGTAATCTACATGCACCGTTTCAGCAATGCTTGGGACAAGCTCAAAACAGCCATTAAGTCATTTCTGGACCAATTTATCTATGATTCTAACGATTTATTACTTTACGTCGGTCTATTACCGAGTTAATCTGGCAACCTCCATAAACCGCAGGCTAGCATGATATGTCGGCTGCGCCGACCCGGAAGAGCACGCGCGAGACTCCGGCAAAGGTCGGCGGAGCCGACGGCTTATATTAGCCTGGGGTTTCAACCCCAGGCGCAC
>CAZJBO010000103.1:4711-8139 GCA_964544075.1 uncultured Anaerolineae bacterium | reverse complement strand
CACCAAGCGCTACCGTCAAGCCGATACGCTGTGCCCAGAAGCCTTCGGGGGTTTGTTTGTTCGTGGGGCCGACCTGCCGGAGCAGATCACGGGTAGATTCGAGCTGCTTTTCGGGCGTGAATTTGAGCACGAGTCCGGCGACATGCTGAAAGAGTGGTACGATGACACGCTCGGAGAAGGAGAGCGACATCTCCAGCTCTTCGAGCGACGTGGGCATTTCCTCACGCTCGCTCAGCTCGGCCAAACGTGCCTGGAGTGGGTCGTCTTCGTTCTGCTCGCGCAACCCAACATACACCAGACCGGCGATCAACACGACTGATATCAGTGCACCGGCGATTATGGCGATAAGTTGAGGGTCAAGATTCATTGTCTGCTCCTTAACATCCCCCCAAATTCCGGAGAATGGGATAAGGTCCTATTTCGCTCAGACCTCGATGGCAACGATCTTGCTGATTGCTGCCGCGCCCGAACCGATGAGGGCAAGGCCACAGCCGATCATGGGCCATCCACAGGCTTTGTTGGTGAACATGCGGCCCATGTAGTCGGGGTTCATAGCGTAGAGGAACAAGCTGAGCAAGATGGGCAGGCCGCCGATGATGTAGCCGGTATAACGGCCTTGCGAGGTGAGCACTCGTATCTCGCCTTTGAGCTTGATGCGCTCGCGGATCACGCCGCTGATGACGTCCAAGATTTCGGCGAGGTTGCCGCCGACTTCGCGTTGGATGTTTACAGCAGTGACCACCAGGTCGAAGTCTTCGCTGTCGATGCGTCCCAGCATATTGTCGAGCGCGTCTTCCATCGGCACACCGAGCTGTACCTCTTGCACCACGCGCATGAATTCAAGGTTGGAGGGGTCGGGTGCCTCGCGCGCGATTGCCTCCATCGCCTGCAACACGCTATAACCGGAGCGCAACGAGTTCACCCACAAGCCCAATACATCGGCGAGCTGATCTTCGAAAGCACGCAGACGCTTGTTCTGCCGCCGGCTCACATATATGCTGGGCGCAAACCAGCCCAGCACCCCCGCAATCGGCCAAAGGGCGGGCGAATCGGGGAAGAGGATCGGGCTGGCGGCGAAGAACCCGATGATCCCTATGACGCGCAAAGCCAAGAACTCGGCGGGGGTGATCTTGAGGTCGGCACGGGCTAAGGCGACCTTCCACTTCCGCGCAAAGTCACGGTCTGAGAGGGCTTCGTTAAGGCGATTGGTGAGTTCGCTGGGGTCTTTCTTCTCGTAACTCTCCTCGTCGGCGACGTCTTCAATATCGTATGAGAATTCGGTCGTATAGTGCCCCAGGCGTTCTTCTACTTCTGCCTCGCTTTCCTTGCGCATACTGACTATGCCGAAGCCCAGCACGCCCAGTGCAACTATACCGGCAACGATAGCAAAGATTATGGGTACAGGTGGCATAATCGCCTCTCCTTAACGAACGGTTAGCGCAGCCAGCAAACTGCGTGGGTGCTCTATCCTAGTAACGGCCTGCTCCGATGCCAAAGACAGAGGGGGGCAGGTGAATGCCGGCTGCCTCGATACGATCGATGAACTTGGGGCGCAGCCCGGTCGGACGGATGCGGCCAATTATCTTCCCGTTCTCGATCCCGGTTTGTTCGAACTCGAAGATGTCCGACATGGTAATCACGTCGCCTTCCATGCCCTGCACTTCGGTGACTTTGACGATCTTGCGCGAGCCGTCGCGCAGACGTTCCTGGTGGACGATCAAGTCGATTGCCGAAGCGACCTGTTCACGGATGGCGCGCACCGGCAAGTCCATGCCCGACATTAGGCACATCACTTCGAGACGGGAGAGAGTATCGCGCGGGCTGTTGGAGTGGGCGGTGGTAAGAGAGCCATCGTGACCGGTGTTCATGGCCTGGAGCATGTCGAGTGCCTCACCACCCCGGCACTCCCCGACGACGATACGGTCGGGGCGCATCCGGAGGCAGTTAACCACGAGGTCCTGGATGGTGATCTCGCCTTTGCCTTCGATGTTGGGGGGGCGGCTTTCGAGCGTGACCACGTGCGCTTTAGCAAGCTGAAGCTCGGCGGCGTTTTCGACTGTGACGATGCGTTCGTCGTCGGGGATGAAGTTGGAGCACACGTTGAGCAGGGTGGTCTTGCCTGAGCCGGTGCCGCCCGAAACGACTACGTTGCAGCGTGCGATCACGCTGGCGCGTAGGAATTCGGCGACTGCGTTGGTGACCGAGCCAAACCGGATGAGGTCTTGGATGGTGAAGGGAGTCTTCGAGAATTTACGGATGGTGATTGTGACGCCGTTTAGCGATATGGGTTTGATGACGGCGTTCACACGCGAGCCGTCGGGCAAGCGGGCATCGACCAGGGGTGAGCTTTCGTCGATGCGGCGGCCCAGCGGTGCGACGATGCGGTCGAGGATGCGCATAGCGTGCTCGTCGTCGTCGAAGACGACTTTGCTGAGGGTAAGCTGCCCTTTGCGCTCGATGAAGATTTGCTTGGGGCCGTTGACCATAATTTCGGTGATGTCGTCGTCGGCAAGCAGGACTTCGAGCGGGCCAAAACCGAGGATGTCGGCGACGATTTGGTCGAACAAGCGACGCTTTTCGACGCGCGAGAGAATGATACCTTCCTCGCTGAGGATGGTATTAAACAATTCTTCGATCTGTGCGCGGACCTCGTTGCTGCGCGTGACGTCCATCGTGGGGTCGATCTCGGCAAGCAACTTGTTCTGTATCCGGACCTTTAGGTCGGCGTAGCCGCCTTCTTGGGAGGCACCCTGTGCGCCGACGTTGCCGACGCTCTGCCGCCGGACGCGCAAATCCGAGAGCTTCGACTTTTCGCGTTTCAGGCCACCGGTTGTGCCGCTGCCGCCCTGTTCGGTAGATTTGCCGCCGGCACCGCCGATGCGTTTCAATAGTGACATACAACCTGCCTCTCAATCTTTCTTTCTAGTCATATTATATACCAAATGGTGCCGCCTCGATCACGGTTAGCCACCAACGCGGAAAAGTCGGCTCAGCCGTGAGGAGGCTTTGGGCTGTTCGGCTTCGAGTTCTTGGATTTCCTGTTGTTCGCCGAACAAGGCAATGTGCAGTTGGTTTGCCAGGTCGGTCAACTCACGGGCCGGGGGGCGGCTGCGGTCGCCTGTGACCAGCGGAGTGCCTCGGTTAACTGCGACGGTCATCTCGCGGTCTGCGATGGGTATTTGCAAGTTCACGCTGCGTTTGAGGTTGTTTTCGATCGCCTCGGCAGAGATGCGGCCCCGTTCGCGCTCGCTTTGCATTCGGTTGAGGACGAACATCATCTTTTCGGGTGGGTATTCCAGAGCATCCCACACGTCGAGGATGAGGCGCGCGTTTTTGATGGCCGGGAGGGTGGGCGTGGCGACCAAGATCAACCTATCGGCAAGGTCGAAGAGCGAGACGGCTACGTCGCTGAGGCTGGTGCCGGTATC
>CAZJBO010000103.1:0-4701 GCA_964544075.1 uncultured Anaerolineae bacterium | reverse complement strand
CACGGTGAAGTCATAGCGCGCGGCCAATGCCTCGACCAATTTGCTGATGGCGCTGGCCGAGAGGGTTTCGGCGATCTCTGGGCGCGGGGGGGCAAGCAAGACGCGCAGCCCGCTATCGTGGGCGACCAACACGTTATCGATGATGTCGTCGTCCAGATCGTCCACGGTGGCCGAGAGGTCGGCTATGCCTTTCTGTTGTTGGGTGATGTTAAGGAAGACGTTCACGTCGCCGAACTGCAAGTCGCAGTCGATGAGCAAGACGTTGACGCCTTCGCGCATCAATGCTGTGGCGACGTTGGTAGCTATGGTGGTGGTGCCAACGCCACCTTGCGGGCTGTAGACTACGATGATTTTACCGGCGCGGTTGCCCTCTCCGGGGCTGCCTGTACCGGCGGGTGTGCCCGGTGGAGGGGCGGCGGCGACCTGTGAGAAACGGCGACGGATATCGGCATTAAGTTCATAGACTTTACGGATGGTATTGTAGAGTTCATCGCCTGAGATCGGTTTGGTGAGGAAGTTGCGCGCACCGGCGAGCATTGCTTTGCGCAGATAGTCCGACTCTGCTTGCACCGACATCATGATGACGGCCACCGCCGGGTTATTCCGGTTGATAAGCTCGGTCGCCTCGATGCCGTTCATATCGGGCATGTTGATGTCCATCAAGATGATGTCGGGGTTGAGTTCACTTGCCAAGTCCACGCCTTCGCGTCCGGTGCCGGCTGCGCCCACGACCTCTATGTCGGCTTCGAAAGCCAGCAGTTTGCGTAGGTTCTCGCGTGTTTCGGGGATGTCATCCACCAGCAACACTTTGATCTTCTCTTCTTTCCCAACCGTAGTCAAAGGCTTTCCACCGCTCATAGTTACCGCCGTATGCTAATGCCTCGCTAATTCTCGCTGCCGGTTATGCACTCGGCTCTGTGCCGATCATTCGCTACCGCTGCTGCTGCTGCCACCGCGATTGCGCCCGCTGGTGATGTCGATGAACCAGAGCTGGTTTTGTTCTCGCAGCATAGAGTTGATGGAGCGCACCTCTGTGATGCGCGGTTCAAGCGCATAGTCTAGGCGTGCGGGCCGTGTGATGTCGTAGTTCTGGACCATGTATTCAAGCGAAACGGCCTGGGTGGGTGCGTCGGCGGCGTTGTGGTCGGCTGCCGAGCGCAGCGCCATGGTCATCGGGATTTGTTCTTCGATCGCCCATACCAGCACCAGTGCCTCTTGTGGCCTGACCCCTAAGGTCACGACATAGGGGCGCGGCGGCACCGGCGTAGGTACCGGCACACCTTCCTCGGAGGTCTGCGGAGCAGCTTCTGCCATCGCCGGGTCGGGGGTGGGGGTGGGCAAGATGCCGAGGAACTCTCCACCATCCGGGTAGGCGCCGACGTGGATGACAAGCGCGTTCTGGATGGTGCGCTGGGTGACAAGCCTGGGGCGCTGGTCTTCGACCGGTTGGATGATGACCGGCACACCGAGGATCGAGCTGGCCTCAAACTTGCCGCTGACGCCGGATTGTACGTCGAACCCGCCTTCGGCAGAGATTGATACCAGGCTTTGGCGGTTTGGTTCGATAGACTGGAAGGTTTCGTCCACATCGACGTACAGGAAGCTCACAATGACGTCTACGCGGTCGCCGTCTGCCATAGCATAGGCAACGCCGCCGAGCATATCGAAGGGGAGCGAGACCGCGACGTATCCGCTGGGCAGGATCGCCGAGGTTTGCGAGCCTACGTCTTCACCGGCTTCGAAGAGGTCTTTGACAACCATAGATGTCAAGATCGGCTGCCAGCGCACGATGCGGGTGCGGGTGACCTGTCCAACCGGGGAGTTTTCGTTAATCACCGGGTTGAGGAATTGGTCTTTCTCCTCTTCGGAGACAAAGCCGTCTTCGGTATACTGTGTCGGCAAGACAAAGGCATTTTCTTGTACGCCCGATTGTATCGGCCACAACTTGATATCGACGGCGTCACGGGTAATCCGGAACCCTCGTGGCAGGTTTTGTGCCGAGAGCACCACGTAGGTCATCGGGATGGGGGTAGCAGTTGGGATGAGTTCTGCTTGTGAGGGTTCGCCTCCGCCCTCGCCGTCGGCGCCGTTGGCGCCGTTACTGCTAGAGCCACCCTGCATCGTGATGACGACCACCACGACCACTACAGCCAAAATAACCAATGCTAAGAGAATGAGAATTCTGCCGCGTTTCATAATGTGGCCTCCACTAAGAGCCGTTTAGTGACTTACAAACCGTACTTGTTCAGTTGTTATGTGAGGGGTTCGCCCTCCACACCTCTACGCTCTGTGCCGGGCCGAGAGCTTTAACAATCGGTTCGACATCTTGGTGCGACCGCGCCGCGCCTGAGAGAGGTCGTGTCCCTGGGACAAAGCACCAGGTGAATAAACACTACAAACCTAGTGTAAACTTTTAAAATCGAAAGTCAAGCCGGCCTGGTAACCTTGTGGCTACTATCTGTATTGGGCAAACTGCCCGGCGCTTTTCCACCTGAGACTTCGAGGTGAATGAACACGCTACCTGTGGAGTTGTTCCAGGCTGCTTGGGATTGTTATTGAAATACGACTGCCTCGGTTTTCCTCGCTTGATATATCGATGACCCCGCCGATTAACTCTAGGCGCTCGCGCAGAGTGGCAAGGCCGATCTTCTTATGTTCGCCGCCGGTATCGTCAAAGCGCATCGCGGCCTCGACATCAAAGCCCCGCCCGTTGTCCTCGACCTGCCCTACGATGGTGTCTAAGCCCAGGTCTAGGTTTACCGTGATGTGGGACGCCCCGGCATGGTCGCGGGCATTGTTCAGGAGTTCTTGAAGCCCCCGGAACATCATCACCTCAAGGTGAGATTCAAAGCGGCGTTCTTCGCCGGAAAGGTTGAGCTGTACGGTGATGCCGGTTTTCTCTTGGAAGTTACTCACATAACGCCGTACGGTTGGCACCAAGCCCAGATCGTCGAGCATCATAGGGCGCAGCTCTTCGATGAACTCGCGCACTTTTTGGAAGGTGCCGGTGGCGGAAGCCCGCAGGTTACCCAGCTCTTCGCTGGCGCGCTGTGGGTCGTCGCGATCAAAAAGGCGCTGACAGATTTCGGCTTGGAGGATGAAGTTGGTCAGCGATTGGGCCGGCCCGTCGTGCATCTGCCGAGAGAGGCGCTGACGTTCGCCCTCTTGGGCTTCGACGATGCGTATGATAAGGTTGGCTGCGTCCGGATCGGCGATGCGCCCTTTGACTTTGGCACTCTTCATGACACCGGCGCCTTCGACCAGCTCTAACACACGTCGCAGCACATTGCTGAAATGCTCCAGATTCGCTTGGTCGGATTGCAACTTCTCAAGCTGGCCGCGCATCGTCAAGAGGCGCTGTCGCGCATCTTGGGTCATCTCATAGGCCGACTTAATATCTTCGCGGGGGAGGGTATCGAAGTTATCCTCGACCTGCCGCAAATGCATAGCAACAGATTGGTTGCGCTGCGAGAGCTTGTCAACCTCGATCTGGCTATGTTCAATCAGGGAAGATATCTCGCGCAGCTGGAGCTGGATGCGGTCATATTCGCCGCGAATTTCTTCGAGGAGTTCCTCTTTGCTGGAAGATGCGCCTGTAGTCTCTGGAATCTGTGCCATTTTCTTATCCGGTACACCTGATCTCAGGTGATGTTAGTGCCTAGCTATATAAAATATCGGTCATTGTACGTCGCGTCCGGTATCTTGCAGCCTGACCCAGCCGCGCCGCAATGCATATACGGCGGCTTGGGTGCGGTCTTCGACCGCCAGTTTGCGCAGGATAGAGGTCATGTGGTTCTTGACGGTCTGGTGGCTGATACCCAATGAAAACGCAATCTCTTTATTGCTCATCCCACGGGTCACATAGCGCAAAATCTCCATCTCGCGCGGGCTGAGAGGAACAAAATGCTCGCCTGGGTCTATCAAGTATGGACCGGTTGCGGCCTCGACCCCGTCGTTTAGCCAATCCTCAATGCCGCGCTTATCAAAGATGTGCTCGCCCAGCACATAATGTCCTTGTGCCACCTGGCGCACGACATCTACCAGTTTACTGGGAGTTACATCTTTAGAGCAATAGGCCGATGCTCCTGCTCGCATGGCATGGAGCACCTGTTCTTGGTCGTCATACGCGGTGAGTAAGATGATGTTGGCGTCGCTTCGTTCGGCCCGGAGCTTATGCGTGACCTGTAGGCCATTCATGCCCGGCATGTTTATATCGAGGATGACGATGTCGGGATGGCGCTTGCGAATTTCTTCCAAGCCCTTCTCGCCATCATCGCATTCCCCCACAATCTCGATATCTTCCTCAAGCTCCATGACGTTAATAAGGCCCTTACGGAAAAGCGGGTGGTCGTCCACCACCACCACTGTGATCTTGTTCAGGTCAGCCATCAACCTGTCACGCTCGTCCATGTGTTCGCTTGCCACCTGGTGATATCATGTCGGCCTCACGTTCAGAATCTATGCTTGTCCGCGTAGTATACTATAAGAGACAATTAACAGGCAATTTGGATTACGTTTGTGAGGCTCACCTCATTTCTTACGCCGGCCTCCGTTGAACAGGTATTTACAAGTATGCGATCGAAAAACCGGATAACATCCACCCGCCTCCTGCAAGCCGGTCTGATTATCATCATGCCGGCCCTACTGACCCTGACTGCCGTGCGCTTGGTGATGACAAGCACCTGGCTGCTCGACCTCGAA
>CAZJBO010000102.1:4476-8241 GCA_964544075.1 uncultured Anaerolineae bacterium | reverse complement strand
GGCCACCATGCGCGCCCCGGCTCGCCATGCTGCGGATGAAGACGCCGGGGTCACCGGCCAAGTCGCGCATCCGCACCCGGTCGCCGAGCAGCGCACCGCCGGTGTATGGAGAGCTGGGGTCTACCGCAACTATGCCGACCGTAAGCCCATCGCTGCGCAATGCGCGGGCAAGCGCGTTGACAAGAGTGCTCTTGCCGACCCCGCCCGCCCCGGTGATACCGACCCGGTGCGCGTGCCCGGCGTGTGGATACAGTGCGGCGCGGATTGTGTTTGTCTCGGTGCTGCCTCTCTCGATGTGGGTGATGACGCGCGCCAGCGCACGACGGCTGCCGGCAAGGAGGGCGTCGATTTGTGCTTCCATGTTTACGCCGGTGCCTTTATGATCGGTGCACAAGGTGGCGGATGTATCCGGCGATGTCACCGGTGGTGGCACCGGGGCCAAAGATGCGGCTGACACCGGCAGCGGTGAGCGCGGGGATATCGGCTTCGGGGATGATGCCGCCCACGATGACGGGCACATCGCCCATATCGGACGCGCGCATTTGCTCGACTATGCGGGGGACGAGGGTCATATGTGCGCCAGAGAGGATGCTCAGGCCCACCACATCTACGTCTTCCTGAAGCGCAGCTTCTGCGATCATGGCGGGGGTTTGGCGCAGCCCCGTATAGATGACCTCCATACCGGCGTCACGTAGCGCTCGCGCCACAACCCGTGCGCCCCGGTCGTGCCCGTCAAGGCCGGGCTTGGCGATCAACACACGTATTTTACGTTCGGACATGCTTACAACCTCTTATCAGTTCGAGCAGGAGTTATGGTGTGGTTAGAGTTTCCTCTTAAAGTGCCGGTTTAACTATCCCTATAAAACACCCCGTGGTATTATACCCAAACAAGTCTTGTCTTAAAAATTGTCTATGGCTTGGCGAGAGATTTTAACGTGCCACAACGGAGCCGCCGAGAATACAAGGGAAGCGCAAGGATAGAGATGTAGAACTTGGCATCCTTTGCGTCTCGGCGTTAGAGTAATATGCAGCAAATGAGCAAAACTGGATGAGTGCAGTTACGGGAACACTTTCTTCTTCGACCACAAGCCGCCGGACCACACGCCTCAGGCAGTGGGTGAGCACGGCGATAGTTGTGTTGACGTTAGCCGCCGCCACCGGCGCGCTTGTCTATTATTTGGTTATAGCATTGCAATGGGTCGCCAAACCAACTCTAGTCGGTTTGATCGGGCCATCGCAAGTGATCGACGCCGCCCCGCTGATCTACAATACGCCCTGGGATGGCACCGAGGCAGGCTTTGACACCATCGTCAAAATGGATGGGATGAGCTTATCGGTTAACCCCAAGATCGCCGAACGACAGATGCACAACTATGCGGCATCGTGGTTTGTGGGCCACGAAGTCGAGTTCGCGGTGCGCCGCCACGTGACCAGCCTCAATAGGCTGAAGAACCCGCCCGAAAACTTCGACTGCGAGCACATCCGCCGACCGCACAGCTACCCGGTCGATATCACTTGCACGTTTACCACCACGATAGACTACTTCCCCGCCGGTGCCTTCCTCTCTTGGTTCATCATCCCCTACGCGGTGGGGCTGAGCCTGTTTGGGGCAGGGCTGGCCATCCTGCGGGTACGTCGCAACCAACTATCGGCGCGCCTATTCGCGCTGCTGTGTTCGGCAATGGCTTTAAGCCTGGCCGGGCTGTTCGATAACTACAGCACACATTCCCCTCTCATAACGCTCTGGCCTCTCACGATAGTATTGGCTGGGGGAGTGCTGGGCATCTTTACCCTGAGCTTCCCCACCGACCTGCCTTCCTTGCGTCGGCACACCTGGCTACGCTGGCTCCCGTTGATCCCTACAGCGCTGCTGGGTGGATATGTGCTGCGGATCATCACTCACAGCCCAAGCGGACAGACCTATTATTGGATATGGACAAGCTGTCTGGGTTTTGCCGGTGTCAATCTGGCACTCTTCATCCTGGTAGCGTGGTGGCGGCGCAAACGCACCGCATCATACACCGCGCGCGAGCAGAGCGGTATGGTTTTGGTGGGGGGCTTCTTAGCCTTCTCACCGCTCTTCCTTATGAGCAGCAGCTTTGTGCTCGAATGGCTGTTCAACGTATCACCTTTGCCGCTTTCCATCGCCGGGGCAACGCCCTTTGTGCTCGCCTTCCCCGCCACCCTGGGCTATGCCATCCTCCAACACCGCCGCTTCGAGACCGACCGACTAATCAGCCGAGGTATGGTCTATGCCCTATTGGGCGTGGCGATCGTTGTGAGCTACGCGCTGGCGACTATCGGCATCAGCATGATCTTCGGGAGCCTGATCCAGACCGATAACCCTATATTGATCGCCTTCATCGTGACCGTGGTGGCCTTTGGGCTGCTGCCGGCACGCTACGCTCTGGAACGGCTCGTCAACCGGGTATACTTCCGCACGCGCCGCATCTATCAAACCCACCTCGAAGCCTTCGGGCGCACTCTGACCAAGGTCATCGAACCCGCCGAGGTAGTCGAGGCAATCCGCACCGCGCTGCACGAGGCCCTGCTGCCCACACATATTTACTTCTATGCGCTCGATGCCGATACCAACCACTATACGGCGCGCGGAAGCAACCGCGCATCGGTAAGCGACATCCGCTTTGACGCCAGGGGCGGGGTGGCACAAACACTCCAGTCCGGCGACAACCTCATCAACCTGGAAGCCAATACCCGTATCCCGCCTATGTTGATTACCGATATAACCCGCTTGCGTGTCCTCAAGGTAGCGGTGGTCGCCGCGCTCAAGGGCAAACGCCGCGAAGCCTTGATCGGCTTCATCGGCTTGGGCGCGAAGCGTTCGGGCGAGCAGTATGGATATGAGGACTTGCGCTTCATCGAGAATCTGGCCGAGCAAGCCTCCCTCGCGGTCGAACGCTCTCAAGTGATAACAGACCTGGAGCGCCACGTGGACGAGATGGACGCGCTCAGCAAGGTGGCCCAGGCGGTTAACTTCACGGTCGAGTTCGACGATTTGTTGGAGCTGGTCTATGCACAGGCCAGCCGCGTGATCGATACAAGCAACTTCTTTATCGCGCTCTACGACGATAAATCCAAAGAGCTATCATATGCCTTCTTCATCCAGAACGACGAGCGCATCGCCGAACGCGAAGGCGAGCGCTGGCGGCTGGGGCGCGGTCTACTCAGCGAGGTGGTGCAGATGGGCCAGCCGATCCGCACCGACGACTACCTCACCGAGTGTGCCAAGCGCGACGTCCGCCCCCGCGAGCGTGGCCTGCACGCCTGGATGGGCATCCCGATGAACACGGGGTCGAGCACGTTGGGCGCCATCGCCGTAGCCAGCGCTTCGCCCGGCTTCATGTATACCGACGACCAGCTTAAAGTGTTCTGGGCCATCGCCGACGCCGCCGCAACCGCGATCGACAAATCGCGCCTCTTCACCGAAACCGGCAAGCGCGCCCGCCAGCTCGCCTCCCTCAACCGCATTAGCACGCAGCTGGCGCAAGAATTGGATGTCGAGAAGCTGCTCGAACAAATCCTGTATGCTGCGGTGGACATTCTGCGTGCCGAGACCGGCTCGCTGCTCTTGTGTGATGAAGAAACCGGCGACCTGGAATTCAAGGTTGCCACAGGCGAGGAGGGCAAAAAGCTCGTCGGGACACGTCTGCCGCGCGGCACGGGGATTGTGGGCACGGTGGCCGAGCGCGGCGAGACGATTATTGTCAACGATGTGCACCACGACCCGCGCTGGTTCTCCGGGGC
>CAZJBO010000102.1:0-4466 GCA_964544075.1 uncultured Anaerolineae bacterium | reverse complement strand
GTCGGCGAGCTCGTCGAGCGTCAGGTCCACCTCAAGCGCGTGTTGGCCGGGGTCGATCGAGACGGCGGGGGCGGCACCGAGAGCCTCTTAGCCGTGCCGCTGATCGCCCACGGCGCCATCACCGGCGTCTTGCAGGTAATCAATAAACGCGATGGCTCGATCTTTGTCGAAGACGACGAACAATTACTCGCCACCTTCGCCGCTCAAGCCGCGATCGCCCTCCAGAACGCGCGCCTGTTCCAACAAACCGATGAAGAGCTTGCACAGCGCGTCGAGGAGCTGCAATTGCTCTCCCGCATCGACCACGACCTCAACGCGGGATTGGAGATTGACCGCATAATCGAGCTGACCTTAGAATGGGCTTTGCGCGTCTCCGGCGCAGATGCCGGCTTGGTCGGCAGCATAGACCCGGAACGCGGGATGGAGATTTTGCTACACTATGGATACAAAGATACAAGCTCCGGGCTGCTGACAAAGCCTATCGCGCTCGATAGGGGCATATCCGGGCGCGTGTATCGCACCGGTAAGCCGGAGCTTGTGACGCGCGTGGGCATCGACCAAGACTATCTGCCCTTTAGCCCCGATACGAAAGCCGAGATGGTAGTACCCTTGCGCGCCGGCGGCGAGGTGACCGGTGTCATCGTCCTGGATAGCTTCACCTCCTCTGCCCTGACCGAGAAGGATATGGAAGCTGTTGTGCGGGTCGCCGAGCACGCTTCGCCGGCCATCACAAACGCGCGTCTCTTCGAGCGGATCAAAGCGGCGAACGAGGCCAAATCGGTCTTTGTCGGCGCGGTCTCGCACGAGCTAAAAACCCCGATGACTTCGGTCCAGGGCTATGCGCAGATGCTAATGCAAGGCGGCGTCGGTGAAGTAAGCCAGGTGCAGATGCGCTTCTTGAAGACCATTAACTCCAACGTCGAGCGGATGCGTAACTTGGTGGACGAGCTGGAAGACATCACCGCGATCGAGACCGGTAAGATGCACCTGTTCATGGCCTCGATCCGGCTACAAGATGTAGTGGAAGAGACTCTGCAAAGCACCCGCACCCTGATTGACAATAAAGAGCAAGTGCTAGAGCTTCAGCTGCCGGATGATTTACCCGACATCATGGCGGATAAGGGGCGTATGCTCCAGGTTGTCGCTAACCTGGTAACCAACGCCAACAAGTACACCCCCGTGCGCGGTAAGATCACCATAGGGGCAGAGGTAGCGCAGAACGTCTGGGACCCCGAAGGGCCTGATCCCATCATGCACGTATACGTCCACGACACCGGCCTCGGCATCTCGCCCGAAGATCAAGCACAATTATTCCAGCAGTTCTTCCGCTCCACCAACCCCGAAGCCCGCGACCTACCCGGCACCGGCCTGGGCCTGAACATCTCCAAGAACCTGGTCGAGCTGCACGGCGGCATGATCTGGGTCGAGAGCAAGCTCGGCGAGGGTTCCACCTTCCACTTTACGGTGCCGCTGGCAGAATAGTTGTGCACCACGCAAACAAACGGTATCTAACTCTTCCGCCGGACATCATCATCACTATCGAGGGCAAACGCAGTGCTGGCCTCTAGGTCCATCACAATACCTGCCTGCCATGCGGCTACAAACGAAGCGGGGTCGAGATGGCAACGTGCGGTCGCCAGGGTGCTCTGTAACCGCACTTGATTCAAGCGCGGCAGGGAGACCAGCCCGGCATCAATCTGTGCTTGTAACGCAGCCCCCATCTGGACGGCGCGCAGGTAATCAGCACACCTTGACCAGAGATTGGCAAAACATTCCAATAAGATGAAATGTCCTTGCGTATTTTGTATATCGATATAGTAGCACAGCGCTTGTTTGAGCGTAGCCTCGGCTTGGTCAAACTTCTTCTGTGCTATCAGAGCATTAGATAACCCCTCTAAGATCCAAGCACAACACCAATGGTGTTGCTGCCATTGCACGATGGATAAGCTCTCCTCAAAGAACTCTTGTGCCTTCTTGTAGTCGCCCCAAGCCACCGCGATGCGTCCGAGATGTTCAAGCGTGATCGACATCCCCCATGCGTTCCCCATCGTGCGGAAGATGGCCAGGCTTTTATCAAAGATTTGCAGCGCTTGGTCATAGTCTCTTTGTGCGAGCGCCACACGCCCTAACTGATCGAACGCCCAGGCGACCTCTGTGTTGTCGTGCAGCCGACGGAATATGTCGACATTGGCCTCGAAAATCTGGCGCGCTGCCTCGTTGTGGCCCTCCCGCAGCAGGATGTTGCCTATCCCCTGGCGCGCCAGCCCCATCAAGTGTTGTTCTCCCAACGCTTCGGCGAGGCGGTAGCTTTCCTCGAAGTAGCGCTGCGCCAGCGTGGTCTTCCCCTGGTGGACTAGCAACCAACCGCCCCCCCACAGCGTCTTGGCGTGAGAGGCGCTGGTGATATGCTTCCCCCGCGCAAGCGCCAATTCGACCCATGACATGGTTTCGCTCAACGCATACTGCCGTCCAAACTGCCAGAATGCCCCCAACAACCGGAAGATCGCGTCAAAGGCATCTGCTTCGATGAGCCACTGCAAGACGGCGCGCAGATTGCTATGTTCTCTTTCAAGACGGGAGAACCAATATAACTGGCGCGGGGTGTTGTATTCGTGCTCTGCGGTTTCTATCAGTTCAATATAGTATGTCATGCAGCGGCGACGTGCATCCTCTGTCTCCCCTTGTGCATCCAATTGTTCGCGGGCGTAGTCGCGGATGGTTTGCAGCATCTTGAAGCGCACCTCTTCGCCTTCTCTTGCCACGACCTGCACGAGGCTTTTATTTGCCAGTGCGCGCAGAAATACATCGGTATTGGGCAGACCATACACCGCTCTGGCGGCCTCGGTGGACCAATCGGCCTCAAAGACGCTCATCTGTCGGAAGAATGCCTGCTCTTCCGCGTCGAGCAGTTCATAGCTCCATGCAATCGTGCTCCTCAATGCCTGATGACGCAGTGGGAGGCCTTGAAATCCCTGGTTTAATAGTTCTAGAGCGTGGTTGAGCTTGTCGCATATCTGGTTGGGCGAAGACCATTTGATACAAGCGGCGGCGAGTTCGATAGCGAGTGGTAACCCGTCGATGGCGCGGCAAATATCCGCGATCACGACGCCGTTCTGTGGGGTCAAGGTAAATTCTGCCTGCACAGCGCGCGCGCGTTCGACAAACAGGCGGATAGATGCGCATTGCTTCCACTTATCAAAGGTATCCGGCGGCGTCTTGTCGGGCACGACAAGCGGCGACACGGTGAAACAGTGCTCGCCGTATAGATGCAGGACTTCGCGGCTGGTCACGAGGATTTTAAGTTTGGGGATTGTGCATAACAGGTCAAAGACTATCGGGGCAGCAGATATGAGGTGTTCGAAGTTATCCAGTACAAGCAGAAACTGTCGCCCACACAGATATGACCTGAGTGCACTTTGGGCGCTCTGGGCAGAATCTTTTTCGATACACAGCGCCTGGACAATTGTCGTCATCACAAGCTCTGGGTCCCTGACAGGCGCCAGGGGCACAAAGCCCACGCCCGCCGGGAAGTCGGCGATCAGCGCACGCGCCGCCTGGATGGCCACACGGGTCTTGCCGACCCCGCCAGGACCGATAAGCGTCAACAGACGCACATCATGGTGCCGCAGCAGCGCGACCACTTCGGTTACGGTCTGATCGACGCCGATTAGCGAAGTGAGCGGTGCGGGCAAGTTCACGCGCTGCGGAGCCAGCATAGACATTGGGTGAGTACGCCAGGTATTGAGGTGGGGCAGGAGGGATGCCGTCAGCCCGCGCAGATAGTTGTCATACGTTCGGGGACTTACACAAAGTTTGTCGCTGTAGGATTGTACCGATGCCTCCGGATGTGCCAGGATGACCTCAAGCAAGCGGCGCTGGTTTCGTGACAAGGTGCATGTGCGCAGATAGTCGAGCACTGCGCGCATACCACCTTGCGCTTCGATCCAGTCGCACCAGGGTTCTTCTTGGACCAGCCGCAAGGGATAGCGTGGCAAACGAAGCAAGGCTTTTAGATGTTTCTCATCCCAGACAACATGATACATGCAAGCGCTCTCTTCGGATGTTCAATTCATTGCCCTCACTACCATTGTACCCGATCTTAGAACATATTTTTGATGCTTCTATCAGGTGCAGATGCGGCATAGTTGCGGCATGTTTGCGTGTTGGTGGGCAGAACTTATCTTAAAATGAAACTGGTTGTTGAACATTCATATGTAAAATTCAGGACGTTTTTGATGGTGTCGTCAACCAGGACGGCGGCTTTGAAAAAAGCAAACGTGGTATGGAGAATCGCTTGAACGTCACGCTGCGCGATGTGGCAGAATTTGCCGGGGTCTCTGTGGGGACAGCCTCGCAAGCCCTCAATAACCGTCCCGGCGTCGCACCACAGACGCGCGAGCGTGTTTTGTGGGCCGCCGCAGAACTGGGCTATGCACGTAAGCCCACCGGCGCAATGCCGCACGCTT
>CAZJBO010000101.1:0-8479 GCA_964544075.1 uncultured Anaerolineae bacterium | reverse complement strand
CAGCAGGGTGTGTTGGGCCAGGAAGCCGGTTTCTTCCATCCCGGAGATGACAAAGTAGCCGATATAAGTGCCGGCCATGAAGACTTCACCGTGCGCGAAGTTTATCATGAACAAGATGCCGTAGACCAGGGTATAGCCCAGCGCGATGAGGGCGTAGATGCTGCCCTGTGCCAGCCCAAAGATGAGGTTTTTAATTAAGGATTCGAGTGTGTAGGGGTCTTCTGCAATAAACAGCGTGTAGTTGATGCGCCAGATGACATATATCAGGATGGCAACACCGATACCCCAGACCACCAAGTCGGTTATCGATAACCGACGCAAGCGGCGCTCGAAGGTCTTCAGATCAACAAGAGGCAGCGTTCTTTCATCCATAGCGTTCCCCCAGAGCAAGTATACACAAGTTGGCATAGAGGTAGGCAGCCGTTGGTGGCGGCGGCCTACCTCTTAGCAAAGACAAGTTTTAAAGCCGCATGGCCGGCCTATTCGTCAGCTTCTTCTTCTTCAACTTCGGGCCAAACGGTTACGAACTCCGGTTCGTCGCCTTCGCAGCTCAGCTCTACAACCGAGATGGATGCCGAAACGCCGCAGTCACCATACTCATCGCAGGTGAGCACGCCGGTTAGACCCTCGTAGTCCTCGGTGGCGCGGATTGCATCGCGCAGGGCGAGACGGTCGATGGTTAGGTTGCCGTCATCGTCCACTTCACCGACTTCTTCGATGGCGGCGGCGATAATCATCAAGGCGTCGTATGCGTGTGCGTGGAAGGGGGCAGTGGGGGCTTCGCCGTAGTCTTCTTTGTAGCGTTCGACGAATTTTTCGTAGCTGCCGCCCTCTACCGTGGCGGGGTCGGCGGCTGAGGCGTATGTGTTGCAGCCTGCTTCGCCGACTGCTTCGATGTAGGCGGTGGCTTTAATGCCGTCTGCGCCCATGAACAGTACATCTTCCAGACCGACATCGGCGCGTTGTTGGGCGAGGAATGCACCTTCTGCCGGGAAGCCGCCGAAGTAGATGGCGTCGGGTTCTTGGGCTGCGATCTCTTCCAAGATCGAGCGCATGTCGGTGTCGCCGACGTTGATTGCCAGCTCGGCGACCACTTCGCCGCCCAGGTCGATGAATGCATCGGCCATGCCGTTGACCAGGCCTTCACCGTAGACGCTGCCATCGTGGATGGTCGCTACGCGCTCTACGCCCTGGCTGATGAGGAACTCGGCGGCGGCGGGCGCCTGCGAGCGGTCGTTCCATGCGGTGCGGCTGAATATTTCGCTAACGTTGCTGGGGGCGGTCAGGGCGATCGCGGTGCAGGAGGGCGAGACCATGCTGTAGCCGGCATCTGCATAGATTTCTTCTGCTGCCGAGCACGCTGCCGAGCACATGTGCCCGACGACGGCGACCATGCTTTCGTCAGAGACGAAGCGGTTCGCGACGGTGACGCCGCCCTCGGCGCTGCACAACGAGTCTTGGATGTCGAGTTCTATCTCAAAGCCGAGAACTCCTCCGGCTTCGTTGACATCGGCAACCGCAAGCTCTGCGCCGCGTTGTTCGTCGATGCCCAGTACGTCAACGCCGGCGCCTGTGAGCGCGGCAGAGAAGCCCAGCTTAATCGGGTCGCCGGCGGCGATGGTGACGGTTCCCCAGTCTTTGTCTTCTTCATCTTCTTGTGCGATGATGGATGTACCCGCCAGGGTAAAGATCATCGTAACCAACACAACGATACGGAGCCATTTGGCACTACGCATGTTTCGTCTCCTCCAAATATTGGCTAATTAAAGAAAAAGCGTGATTCCTGCTTGTGTGGCATGGGAGGGCAACCCAGGTAAGCAGAAACACGACGCGCGTAAAGACAATCGCCCGACATCACCCCTCTCTATTTTGATTGTCTCCTCGTATCGTGTCGTTTGAGGTTGTGAAATGCTACCCGACCTTAGTCATATTTGTCAAATAAAGATCGGAGGGCCGAAATGTGGCTTTCGTATCGGGGCGTCGGACCCTAACGACTTTGCGTCTTTTGCAAAGCCGGGTAAAGTAAAGCCAATTGAAAGCAAGCGAATGAGAGAGGGATATGGCCGCACAAATTAAGATCATCCGTTTCCAGCTCAGCAAGCGCGATTTTATTGAGCCTGCCGAGAGAGAGATCGCGGGGTTGCTCAGTCAGGGCTATACCATCGTGGGCAATGGCGGCGCGGGCCAACACGCCTACGTCATTCTCCAGAAGGATACGCACCCTCAGCGTCCACCGCAGCAGCGCCCCGCCTAGTAGAAGGGGGGGGTATATCGGGGCACAGCATAACCGTGCTGTGCCCCGTTGTCTTTTCTACACCGGCTCGAATTGCGCCGTGAAGTGACGCATCAACGGCGGTTCCCATGTGATGCGCAGCCCTGGCACTTGGGATGCGTTCTGCATAGTGCGTTTTACCGCCTCGACGACATAATCTAGGTGTGCTTGGGTATAAGTGCGGCGCGGGATCGCCAAACGCACTAACTCAAGCTCTGGATATACCATCTCGCCGGTTTCGGCATCTTTGTATGCGAAGGTCACGCTCCCGATCTCGGCAGTGCGGATGCCGCCCTCTAGGTAGAGCGCAACCGCCAGCGCCAGCGCGGGGAATTGTGATTGGGGTATGTTCGGCAGAATCGCGCGCGCGTCGAGGTAAACCGCGTGGCCGCCTGCCGGTTTCACGATCGGTGTGCCGATCTCTTCGAGCCGCTCGGCCAGATAGCGCGTGTGCCCGATGCGGTACGTCAGATATTCGGCATCGATGCCTTCCCATAAGCCCCGCGCCATCGCCTCAAGGTCACGTCCGGCAAGCCCGCCATAGGTAGGGAAGCCTTCGCGTAAGATCAATTCGTTCTGGAGCAGCACAAACAAGTCCTCGTCATTGACGCAGAGGAAGCCGCCGATATTCACAAGGGCATCTTTCTTGGCGCTCATGGTGCAGCCATCGGCGTAACCGAAAAGCTCGTTGGCGATCTCCTTGATAGATTTGTCGGCATAGCCCGGCTCGCGCTGTTGGATGAAGTAGCAGTTCTCGGCATATCGGCAGGCATCGATGATGAAGGGGATATTGTAACGGTGATACACCTCGGCGGTGGCGCGGATGTTCGCCATACTGACCGGCTGTCCGCCGCCGGCGTTGTTGGTGATGGTGGTCATACCGAGCGGGATGTGCTCCGGACCGGTTGCCTTGATGAAGGCTTCGAGTTTGTGGACGTCCATATTACCTTTGAACGGCACTTCGGCGTTGGGGTCACCGGCGATGTCGGCGATTAGGTTGGCCGCCTTGCCGCCGCGCGCCACGATGTTGCCAAAGGTAGTGTCGAAGTGCATGTTGTTGGGCACAGCGTCGCCGGGCTTGACCATGACGGAGAATAAGATGTTCTCGGCGGCGCGGCCCTGGTGTGTGGGGACAAAATGTTTGAAGCCGAAGATGGCTCTAATCGCTTTGTCGAGGCTATAGAAGCTCTTCGCACCGGCATAGCTTTCGTCGCCGTGCATGATGCCGGCCCATTGATTATCGCTCATGGCGCCGGTGCCGCTATCGGTGAGCATGTCGATGAACACATGCTCTGCTGGGATGCGGAAGAGGTTATAGCCGCTTTCCTCTAGCAGTTGTTTGCGTTGAGCGTGGGTGGTGCGTCGAATTGGCTCGACGACTTTGATGCGGAAGGGTTCGACGGGGAATGTAGGCATAGTCTTACTCCTTATAAGAGTCCACAGTATCGCTACAAGCAAAACGCAGAATTGGGATGCTGTCAAGCAAGTCGGCTGGGTCGCTGTCCCCGGTTCTGTGCGTCACCCGCGCGACGATGCCCCCCGGCAACAGATAAACTTTGTGCGTGTGTGTCTGTTCCCATATACTATATTTGATTGTCCTTTGCGTGAGCTGCAACGAAAGAGATGGTCGACCGTGCCGATGCTTGAGCAAATTAAGAAGCGTCATCAACGACGTGTCGCACAATGGTCGTTTGCGATTGCGATATTCATTGGTGTGATGATCTTGCTGATGGCTGTGCTCGACGTGTTTGAGATCGATATGTTGCGCGGCTATGAGCTTTTATATGCCGCCAGCTTGACCGCTTGTGTTTTGCTCATGTTTCTCGTTTGGTTTGTCAAGATAGGACACCGACGTGCGGGGTGCATATTCATAACTATTGTCATTATCGCACACACCGGCTGGATTGTATTGATTAGTCTACTGAAGGGTGACCGACTTGCAGATGGCGTACTAGACGCCATTTTTGTTTTTAACGCACCGGTCATAATCACGGGGCTGACGGTATACATTTCTTCGACAACCGTCAATCGTGTGTTTAGCGATACCGATGAATATCTTGATTCGTTGAATGATTCGTTGGATAGCGAGAAAGCTAAACAGCAGCAAGAAACCCAGATATTGACCGAGCTTGCCGGTATAAGCGAAATCGTTATGGCGGTCAACCGTTCTTTGCATCTCGAAGATGTATTGACTACGGCAAACACGGCGCTGGCGACGGTCACGGCAATGGAGATCGTCATTATACAGCCCTATGATGCGGCAAGCGCCCGCCTCGCCCCGCCGACCATTATTTCCAACCTCCCATCCAAGTTAGTCGAACTGCTCGGCGACGGCACCGATGAAGCCAGCATTTTAGGGAACGTGCTCCGTTCGCGTGAGTCTTCCATCAATGAGTCGGTGCAGACTTCCACCGACCCGGTGTTACAAAAGATTGCCCGGCTCGGCATCTATACATTGCTATGCATACCGCTTAAGGCCGGCACCGAGGTCGTCGGCGTGGTGACGCTTGCCAGCCGACACCCCCAGAAGTTCCGTGGACGTTCCAAGTCTACACTCATGACCGCTACGTGCGAGATCGGGACGGCAATCCGCAATGCCGCGCTCTACGAATCTGAGCAGCAAGAACGCAAGTTCGCCCAGACCTTGTGCAGCATCTCCAAAGAAGCAAGCCACTCATTAAATCGGCAAGATGTATTTAACACCATCGCACACCGCTTCAAAGAGATCATCGGTGTCGAAGGGTGCAGTCTGCTGCTGCTTAACAAAGAGGACGGCGTGCTAACCGTTGTTGCCTCCGCCGGGCTACAAGCCGATAAAATCAGCGGTTTGCAGCTTCCCCTCGCCATGCTTCCCGATTGGCATCTTATCAACGAAGGTGGGCACTGGGTCGCCAACTCTGCCCAAAAGGTCGGTGTCCCACCCTATATTGCATCGGTGCTAGATTTTTCAATCACATCAGCGCTTGCGGTGCCATTGAGTCGTGGTGAAGAAGTCATCGGCACGGTTGCGGTTTTCAACAAACTGGATGGCCTGTTTACCGAAGAAGACGCCAGGCGCTTGAAGACTTTGGCCTCTAGCGTTTCGTCTCCCGTCCGCAATATCCAGCTATTTGACGACATGGCACGCCTGGTAGAAGAGCGCACCGCCGAACTCCGCGTCGAGAGGGACCGCGCCGAGGAAGCGGTGGCATTCAAAGATAAGATGCTCTCGATGGTCTCACACGATCTCCGCACCCCGCTTGGTACCATCAAGGGCTTTACGACGACTATGCAGGAATACGTCGGGCGGCTGACCCCCGAAAAACAAAGCGAGTATCTGTACTCTATCAGTAAAGCCACGGACCGCTTGGAGAGCCTTATCCGCGACCTAATCGACCTCTCGCGTCTCGGCGCCGGGCAGTTACACATCATCAAAGATCAAATTGTGCTCAAGCGCACGTTTGACCAGCTGTGGCAAGCCGTCGAATGGAAAAACCATCGGCTGGTTTTGAATATCGCAGACAATGCCCCCGCATATGTACCTGCCGATGCCGAACGGCTCCTCCGCGTGCTTGTGAACCTGGTGCAAAATGCCGTCAAATATACACCACATGACACCACCATCACCATCAGCGTCGCGCGCGAGGGCGATAATCTCTTGATCGCGGTCGAGGATGAGGGGGAGGGCATACCGGAGGAATATCACGAAAAAGTCTTCGAACACTTCCATCGCGGCGCGATCACCGACAATGAGAAAATACAGGGCACAGGCCTGGGTCTTGCGATCTGTAAAGGCTTGATCGAGATACACGGGGGGCACATTTGGGTGGAGAATCGCCCTCAAGGTGGCTGCCGGTTTGCGTTTACGCTTCCGCTCATGGAAGAAGAGTTGGAAGGGGAGCAAGGAGAATGAGATATGAACAATACGGTGACCGTCTTAGCTGTAGAGGATGATACCGAACACTTAAACTTTCTGCGCGAGACTCTGGAGCTGGCCGGTTATACAGTTGTGGAAGCCTCAGATGGGCTTGAGGCCAAACAACAGATTAGAGCACAACGCCCAGACCTTATGCTCCTCGACCTGGGGATGCCCCGCGTCGATGGCTTCCAGGTCCTCGAATGGCTGCGCGGCTTCTCAAACCTGCCGGTCATCATCATCACCGGATCGGATGGGGAGGACGAAAAGGTGCGCGGCCTAAACCTGGGCGCCGATGATTTTTTGGTAAAGCCCATCGGCAGCCGTGAGCTAAAAGCGCGCGTCAAGGCCGTACTCCGGCGTGTCCATCTCCCATCTGGGGGAGGGGAGGCGCGCCCGCCATACCGCAACGGTGACTTAACCATCGACTTTAACTCCCGCCAAGTATATGTGGCGGGTGAGCTTATCCATCTGACGCCCATTGCGTACAAACTGCTTTGCTTATTTGCCAAACATACCGGCGAAGTGCTTACACATGACGAGCTGCTGTCGCAAGTTTGGGGCAAATCATACCAAGATCACGACGTTTACCTGCTCCGCGCGACGGTGTACCGGCTGCGTAAAAACATTGAGCGCAACCCAGAAGGCTATACCTACATCGAGACCATCGCGCGCGTCGGCTATCGATTCAAGGCGCACCCGCTGCGCGACTAACCTTTGCCGTTCACTTGCGTCTGAATCTCGCGGGCACGATACAGTGCCTGCTGTGTTGATTCCATCAGAAGGTCGCTGGCGCGGAACACATTTCTCTCGTCTATCTCGGCCATCAACCCCGATTTTCGTAAGCTCCTGGCGATATGCGGGCCAACACCACATAGAATAAGCGCGCCGTCGTGCTCGCGCAGCAGCACCAGAAGAGTCGAGAGAAAAGCAATCCCGGTACTTGCCAAATGTTCGGCACGGCGCAGCCGCAAGATGATGATCGGGTGTCTGACCTTCGAGAAATCGGGCAGCTGTTTCTCGACATCTTGGATGGCAGCGAAGTGTATGTGTCCTGTGAGGCTGATTAAGATAGGCGCGCCCTCGATTGCTTCGTCGGGTAGGGGGACTTCGCGGAAGCTGCCGTTTGTGGGGATCAGCCGCACGATGTGTGGATGGCTAGAGGCTTGCAAATAGTTGCCGATAGACAGCAGCGCGCCGAGATAGATGCTGTATTCCAGCGGGAAGACCAGCGTCGAGGCGAGGGTGACGACAAGCACACTTCGGCTGGTGTTCGCAGCGCCCCAGACAAGATGTAAGCGATGTCGGTCTATGAGGTTGAGCGCTACGACGATCAGGAGACCGGCCAGCGCCGGCATGGGGATGCGCTCGGCAAGCGGCCCGAACACCAGCAGGATCGCGCCGACGAACATGCCGGAGAACACGCTTGACATCCGAGTCTGTCCGCCAGATGCCACGTTGACGGCTGTGCGCGAGAGCGACCCGCCCGCCGGCATACATTGGAACAACGCGCCGACGAGGTTAGCCAAGCCCTGCCCGGAAAACTCTCGCGAGGCATCCGGGTGTTCGTTCTTGAGGGGCGCAAGGCTTTGTACGATCGACATCGATTGGACCAGGCCCAGCAACGCAATCGCCAATGCTTTGGGCGCAAGCGAAGACACCTCAATCGGGCGATGGATGCGGAGGGCCGGCAAGCTGCCCGGAACGTGCGCGATCTCGCTCACAAGGCGCACCCCCGCGTGATCTAGGCCGAGCAGGGCAACCACGATCCCGGCAGTGATGATGCCGATCAAGGGCGCGAGCAGGGCGATGCGTGTGCGGCGCAGCCCGATCACGATCAAAGCGGTGAGCAAGCCCACACCGAAAGAGGCGAGGTTCGCGTCGGGCAGACGGTGCAGCACGTTATAAGCTGTGGTAAAGGCATCGGTGCCGCGCGGTATGCTGAGGCCGAGGAAATTACCCAGCTGCCCCAGCACGATCAGCAGCCCCGCGCCTGTGATAAAGCCAACCATCACCGCGTTCGAGACAAAGCGCACAATATCGCCGAGGTGCAGCATACCCATACCAAGCTGAAATATGCCCACCAGTAGGGTGAGGGTAAAGAGCTTTGCAATCTCGTTTTCCGTCCCGCTAAAAGTGGCAAGCGTGCTGCCGACCACCAATGCAAGCGCGTTAGTGGTGCCGGTGGAGAGGAGCGAGAAGCTCCCGGCGAGGGCGCCGACAATGCTCGACACAACCGAGGTGTACAAGCCGTAGACAGGGCTTAGACCGGCGATGATCGCAAAGGCCATCGACTGCGGGATTGCAGCTGT
>CAZJBO010000100.1:0-8614 GCA_964544075.1 uncultured Anaerolineae bacterium | reverse complement strand
CCTGGCCCGCTTGCTCTATGGCGGACGGGTATCGCTCGCCATCGGCTTTACCGCCGCCTTCTTCTCAACCTTCATCGGCGTCAGCGTGGGCCTTTTGGCCGGTTTCTATCAGGGCGGAAGGTTCTCTTTCATCGACGACTTCATCATGTGGTTCATCACAACGTTGAACTCGATCCCGACCCTGCTTTTGTTGATTCTGCTCGCCTCGGTGCTGACGCCCTCTATCGAGACTCTGATCGGTGTGCTCACATTGGTCTCTTGGTCGGGCACCATGCGCCTGATTCGTGGCGAGACTCTCTCGATACGCGCCAACGAATATGTCATGAGCGCACAGGCGATGGGCGCCGGGCCGCTGCGTATCATGTTCGTACACATTTTGCCGAATACGCTCTCTATCCTAATGACGGCAACCGCGATCCAGGTCGGGACGATCATCTTGGTCGAGGCTGCGTTGAGCTTCTTGGGCTTGGGGGTGCGCCCGCCCGAACCGAGCTGGGGTAACATGTTGACCAATGCACAGGCCCACTTCCGCGAGGGAGTGCACCTGACAATCCTGCCCGGCTCTATGATCGTTGTCACGGTGCTGAGCCTCTACCTGATCGGTGATGGCTTGCGCGACGCTTTCGACCCGCACAGCAACAAGTAGTTGGGATAAGCATCTGTTCATCTTGTCGGTCCCGTCTGTGCCACGGCGCGTCTTTCCCGCATCCCTTGCGGATGCGGGAAGGTAGGGGGGTGAACAGATGCCGTTTAATCGCCACCGGATGGCCCCACTGCTCACCGCTGTGCTCTCGTATCCGTTAGCTTGCTCTCTGTGATGAATCCCTTCTCGCCCCCAACATGGGACGCCCTCCTTTCTACGCCTTCGGTTCGATCAAGCCACGTCTCCATGATATAATTAACGCGCGTCCAAGTTAACCGGGCGGTCGCGGCGCCCTAGTGGGTGTCGAGGAAAGTCCGCGCTCCATAGAGCACGGTGCTGGCTAACGGCCAGGCGGAGTGATCCGACGGAACAGTGCAACAGAGAAGTGTATTGCCTACGTCTATCCGGCAAGGATAGGCCGGCGAGGGTGAAACGGTGGTGTAAGAGACCACCGGCGTCCCTGGTGACAGGGGCGGCCATGCATACCCCACCGGGAGCAAGGCCAAGCAGGTGCAATGAGGCGGCTCGTCTCGCACCGGGTAGGCTGCTAGAGGTGTCGGGCAACCGGCATCCCAGATAGATGATCGCCACGCTCCCCCACAAGGGGGGCGACAGGACGCGGCTTACAGGTTAGCTTGGACGCAATGCAAAACCCGGTGCTATCAGCCGATAATCGCTCAGCCCATTTAGGAGAACGCGATGACCACAATTCTACTCATCGACGATGATCCCATCATCTATAGCCTTACCAGCCGAATGCTGGAGCGTTCCGGATATGAGGTCATATGGGCCAAGAATGGTGACGAAGCCTTGCAAGCGCTGTCCGGCGATGTGCTCCCCGACCTAGTGCTTTGTGACATCAAAATGCCGGGGATGGATGGACACGAGACCGTCGCCGCGATCCGCCAAGACCCCCGTTTACGAGACCTCCGCATCATCATGCTGACGGCGCACGACCAACCGGCAGATCTGGCGTGGGCCGAAGAGGTGGGCACAAACGACTACATCGTCAAGCCATTCCCCCCGAACCGGCTGCTAGAGGTGGTTAAGCAGCATCTCAAGTAGCCCAAGTCGGCAGCGTCCGGATAGAATACCCTCGACTAGCCCGCATCTAGATAACGCGCCTCCCGTCGAACGGTCGTCGGTGCATCGCCCGCTGCCACGTAATAGTACATCGGGTCACCGTCGGGATGGATGCCGCCCACATCATGGTTCCCCTGTGCATCGATAGCATACAACGTGAGGTCGGCCTGCACCCGTGTCGGCAGGCTCAACACATCCTGCAGCGCTTCCCCGACCGCCTCCGCCACCGTCATGCCCATCTTCATGTAAAGCACCGTGCTGCGCGCCAGCCCGGTCCTGATCGCCAGCTCGCCCATACCGGTGCAAGCCGCCGCACCATAACGATTGTCGGCATAGAACCCTGCGCCCGCCACCGGTGTATCACCCAAGCGCCCCGGATACTTCCATGCCCAACCGCTCGTGCTCGTCGCCGCCGCGATGTCACCGTTGGCATCTTGTGCCAGATAGACGGTTGTGCCTCCGGGGTGTGTCGGGTCTTTGCTGCCCCATACTGCCTCGACCAGCGCGGCTCGGTCGCGGGCGCCGTCGTCAATGCCCTGATCGTCACACCAAGTGTCCCATGCCGTGCGCATGGCGTCGGTCAGCAGTGCCGCGCGCACCGCGCCGATCTCGGCGGCGAAGCGTGCCGCGCCTGCACCGATCAGCAGCACATGAGGCAGGCGCGCCATCACCGCGCGCGCGATGCTAACCGGATGTGCGAAGCCTTGTAAGCCGCCCACCGCGCCGCTGGCCCGTGTGCGCCCATCCATCACGCCGGCGTCCAGCTCGACCTGTCCCAGCGCGTTAGGGTAGCCGCCCAACCCGACCGAATGATCTTCTGCGTTGGCCTCGACTGCGCGTATCCCTTGCTCGATGGCGTCTAGGGCCGGTGTCCCGCTGCGCAGCGCTCCCCACGCGAGGGCAGTACCGCTGTTCTCCATATCTCCTGCAATCAAAATCATATTTATGCGCTCACTCTGTATGCGAAGAAAATCTATAACTCGGCAGAAGTGCCTTGCGCAGGCCTTGAATATCTGTCCACTCCACGGTCCGAGACCCACACCAATGCAATGCGCAGCTGCCTGCCCTGGTAGCGGAAGCCCCGCTTCACAACGCGGCTGACAAGCCCCCACGCTTCGTGGCTTTGAGGGTCTAACCCCACGGCTTCATGAATGGTGGGGTCAAACGGATGTCCAACGCCGGGCACTTCCTCCACCCCCATTTCCCGGAATGCCTTAAGCATTTGGTCTCGGATGCGCTCAAAGCCTCTGAGATATTTATATATAACTGTGTCGGCTGCGCGCAGTTTTTCCCAATCGATGTTTGCCAACCCTCGGTCAAGGTTGTCGAGTACGGTCATCATTCTCAACAGCATGTCCTCGAATTCCTGAGAATCGCGTTCGGCGCGCTTTTCGAGTTCTTTTATGTTCTGGCGCAGAGCGTCTATAGTCTGCTCGGCAATAGAGGGGTCAAGACCCGAAACCTCCGGCGCGGTGCCGGGGGCCGGAGCGCCTACGATGATGACGTCGTCGTCGTCATCATCGGCCATCGCAGCGCGCGCGCGTGCTTTTTTAATCTGCTTTTGCAGTAGCACGCGATGATGTTCGATGCCTCGCAACAGGCTGTCCAATTGCTCCTTGTCGAGCATATCCTCGTTCAGCAGCGCGTCTAAAGCCGTCTCGATTGTTTGAAGCACGGCATCAAAGGACTGCAAATCGGTCAAGCCTGCCCTACCGACCGGGGCGGCAGTGTTGGCGGCTTCTCCTTCCGCCCCGTTTTTTCCAGAAGCGACGTGTTCTTGTACCTTCGCAATAATCGGATCGATCGTCTTTACGGCAGCGGCGCTAAACACCTCGGCAGCCGGCATCGCCAAAACTTGGTCGAGCATCTTGTTGCGCGTGTTCACCCATTGCAACGCAATGGCCCTGGCATATGCTTCGTCAAAATGGATGTCGGTGATAAAGGCGGTTTTGAAATATACACCTTTCTCTGCCAACTTATCCTTTATTGAAGCGTCGTTTATCTTTTGTCTGATCGCATGGCGCGGCGGCGTGGCGTCGGGCGCATAATCGTATAGGTCGCTGAAACGATATTCCGACACAGCATCACGCAGCGCGTTCTTCACCAATTCGAGCGGCACAATATCCCAAGAGAGGATGTCGTCGCCCGGCGTGACGTAGGCTTTATACACCGCATTAACGATCGCCCCGCCAAGCGCCGGATAGGGGTTGACCTCGATCGGCTCGTTTTCACGCCGGCTGATGTAGAACTCTACCCTTATACCGATGTGCAGGGGGACGCCATCCCGTGTGAGCACCCGGACTTTGGGGTCTACACGTAGCTGATCGCGCAAGTCTACGACGGCGCGCAGGTCTTCGCCGGCCTTAATCACATTATCCTCGTCGTCGTTGTCCAACATCAACACGCGCGGGTTGCGTCCCTTACGCTCTACGACGACGGCGGTATCAGGCCAAAAGGTAACTTCAAGGACATCCTCCGGCGGCTTGTTTTTCTTGACCTTCTTATCCGGTTTATATTCCGACCAATTTTGAGGGGTAATGTCGTCACCGGCGATGTTACGCAAGTGCCCGGCTCTGGCGATTAGCTCAGGCAGGTCCGGTTGTGGTTCGTTGGTGTTCAGCATAATGAGGATGCCGAGATACAGCGCCAGCCAAAAGATGAAAAGCCCTGCCTCGATATTAAACGTCTGCGCGCGCGTCTGCTGGGCGGCAATTTGCAACGGGATTGCCACCAAGACCATAGCAACGGCGGCGATAGTTACATATCTTTTAATCTTATCATCGTCGATATCTTCCCGTATGGGGGCAAATAAAAACGGCCAGACCAACAAGACGGCGGTGAGCATCACCAGGAGGGAGATAAGCGGCCCTGCCAACAAGCCCAAGAGAGGTAAGAGCACCACACCGCACAAGACGATAAGCGCCAAGAGCTTTTCGTTTGAGATGCTGGGGAGTTCGGTGCCGGAGGCCTTTCCGAACAGTGCGGTCAATGTGGGGAGGACGCGCACAAGCAGCGCCAAGCCGAATATTGTCAGCAGCACATACACCGACAGGCCAAGCCGCACTGCCGACGCGCCGGGCAGGGCAATGCTCGACAGCAACATAAGGAATGTGATAATAAGCACGAGGTTGAGCACAAAGCGAAAAGGTCCGACGCAGCCACGTAGAGTTTTCATTGCTGTTACATGCCTCCTCGTCGCCTATAATAACACGAAAGCCGCGCCGAGGGGATTGCGTCGTGGCGGCGCAATGTTTGTCGTCCATGCAATCGCGCGTGGCATAGAAAATGCCTCGGCAGACCATGCGCTGACCACCGAGGCAGGAGGTAAAAATAAACTGAACCTACTCAGCCGGTTTTGCCTTTGGGCCTAGGGCATGTGGTTTAAACCGCAGGCCGGGGCCGAAGGTTTGCTTTTAGCCGGGACTCAAATCCCACGCTGAGCGGTTACAATTAAACTGCGATTATTCCACAAAAATCTCGAAGCGTTCGTCTCCACTCACCAGGTTGAGCATCACGCCCTCTTCGCCCTCGCGTATCCGCGTCATGATCGCCTCGACATCCACACCCTCGACGCGGGGCACAAAGCGTGCGCCCATCTTTGCCCCCACCAAGACCAGCTTTATGGGCACGTTGACGCTGACCTTCGTCTCGCCTGAATTCACGTCGGTGACCCGCAGCCTAAACCAGCGCCGTTCATCTTCACCGCCGTGCGCGGCACGGGACGCATCGCCACGCAATGCGACCAACAGTTGTGAACCTTCGTCTACACTGATCTTGCCTTCGTCGATCATCTTCAAAATACGCAGGCGTTCTTCTGACATATGACCTAACCTCACTTCTCTTTCAACTTCAGGTCGAGACACATTTGTGTCAAGGTGTGCAGGCGTGTGAATTGCAGCGCCGCCAGAGCCTCGGCCCCGTCGTCGTCGTCATGCGGATGTTCGATGACAACTGTGCGTCGCGTCGCGTGCAATGTGGATAATTTCTGCAGCGCAAAGGTCAACAACGCCTCTTCGATCTCACCACGGCGGCGGGGGTGTACCATCAAGGTCAAACGATCGACGCGCCGCCCTGCCCTTCCATCGATCACCAATGCACCGTCGGCGGCGCCCTGAGATGCCCGCAGCAGATAATGCATCCGGCTAGAGCCGCTCAAACGCTGCCACACGTGCGGTTTCTTAAAAGTCTTCTCGGTGAGCGGGCGCTGCCAACCCAAACCGTTCGCGCGTGTCAGGCGGGCCAGATCATAAATCGCCCGCCAATCATCCCCCCGCGCTCTTTCGATCGGAAAGACGACGTCCGGCAGTGCGACAAGCGGCGCACGCGCCGGGCGTCGCCAAGTTGTCCATGCGCGCCGTGTTTGGAAGCCCATCCCTCGGTACAGTGCGATCGCATCCACATTAACGTGGCGTACTTGTAGCTCTGCCCAATGTGCGCCATATGCGCGCAAGCGGTCGAGGCTGAGGCGCATCAAGTTGCGGGCAATGCCTCGCCGACGATAGTCGGGGTGGACGGCAACGTTGGCGACAATCCAGACCGGCGGTGTGGCATCGGCGCGGAACAGAGAGACGTTACCGATCAAGTGCCCGTCTTCGATCCAAACGAACCCGTCTGCAATCCCTTTGACCACCCGATTCAGGCCGCCTATCAGATACAAGAGTGGTCCCAACCGGCTAAACCGGCGCATCTCGCGTAGCACTGCACGTCCGCCTGCATCCATCTCGGCCTGAAAGCAAAGCTCGACTAGGTCGGCGACGGCGGCAAGGTCGGTGCGCAGATTGACCGGGCGGGGGCCATGCTTACCATGCCCCGCCCGTTTCGTCGGTAGCGCAGCCGCGCTCATTTCGTTCGGCCCTCCAGTGCGGCAAGCAGCCGCTCGGCTTCGTCTACGTTGATCTTTCCCCCCTCCAGCATATGCAAGATGGTCATGCGTTCCTCATCGCTCACCGGCGCGGGGGGGGGCGAAGGCGCGGGTGGCGGCGGGGACGGGGAGCCTACGAATGTCCAGGCACGCGGTTCTTTCTTGGCGCGGCGTGCGGCGGCTTTCTGCATCCGGGATATGCGCTTCTCGGCCTGGCGGCGCAGACGTTCGGCTTGCTTCTCTACCTTCTCGGTCTGGCGCGCAACCGTGATGCACAAGCGTTTGTCCAGGTCGGCGAGCTGTTCGTTTAGGCGCTCTTCAAGTGAGGCGATGTTTTCCAGCCACTCGAAGTCAAGGTCTAAGTCTATTTTGATCCCTTCGCCCTCGCCCTCTTCGGCCCGTCGCACCAGGCGCACCCGCCCGCCGGCTTGAATATAGACCGCAGTTTCGCCCGTGCCAAAAGTAACGATCTGATATTCTTCGTCCTGGCTTTGCTTGGCACCTTCGGCCTTGATATTAACCTTAACGTCATGCGGTAACAAGAAGCGCACACTGCTCGACGGCAGTACCTTGCAGACGACATCAGAGCCGGCGTTGAAACGATAATCATGCTCTGGGGAGAAGGGGATGTTCAACACCAGGTCGGCGCCGACGTGCTCGACGATGCAGCTGCCCGTCACGTTGCCCAGGAAGAGATCGGCGCCGATCGTATCGATGTGTACATCACCTTCGATATCGCGCACGGTAGCGTCGGCGCCGACGTGTTTGACATCGAGCGCGCCATTGATGCGTCGGACGCGCAAGTCGGAGGCGATGTGATCCACCGTCACCGCTCCCACGTCGCGCGCCACCAGGTCGCCGGAGACGTCGCGTACACTGATTGCGCCGGACAGCTCGCTAATGCGCGCATCTCCGGCGATCGTCTCGATCTTCAGAGAAGCGCGCCCAGGCAGCTTCAACTTGGCGTCGCCCTGGCAGGTGACGTTGATGTGGTTTGAGTTTTTATCTTTCAGGAGCTTTATCGAGGGATGGCTCCCGGTTACACTGATTTTCTCGCGTTCCCAACCGCGCGCGTGCAAGTCGCCGCTCACGAGTTCGAAGGTTACATCCACGTCTAGATTCGGTGATGTGACTAGGTCTGCGGTTGGCATATTATTTTACCTCCAAGTGCATAGATGTATAGGGTTGCGGAGCATAGCGGCCTCTAAGCGCCTCGCCTGCGGCGACGAGGAGGCCGCCGAAGTGCAGCAAGATATTGTCCACGATACCGAATGCGCGGCGGCTGGCGGTCGAATAAGACAGTTGTTGTGTCTGTGCTGCTTGTAAAAACTCGTTTTTGCGTTGTTCGATCAGTTTGTGAACCCAATAATAATGTGGCATCTGCATTACCTCGCTATCTATCTAACTCTGATGCGGTCGGGCTATCCATTGCGCAGCCGCCGCATGGCTTCTTCCGAGCTGATGTTGCCCTTTGCCAGGTCATCAAGAATACGGCGGCGTTCTTCTTCGGAGACACCGGCGTTTTCTTCTAACTTGCCGTCTTCTTCGGCTTCTGCGTGCGGGTCATAGCCTAACGCTAAGATGAGGTCATCAAGGCGGGCGCGCACGGCGGGATATGAGAGGTCCAATTCTTTCTCGACGCGGTTGATCTTGCCGCCGCAGCGGATGAAAGTTTCGGCGAACGCCCATTGTTCAGGTGTAAAGCGCGCCGCTGCTGGGTCGAGTGCAAAGCGTCCCTCGATGGTGGTATCGCATGTGCGGCAGTGCAAGCGTGTCACCGACAGTTCATCGCCGCACACCGGGCACTGTCCTACAACTTGGTACATCAAACTCTCCTCGAAAAAATATTGATATGTATATCGATTACTACAAACAAGATAGCATAGTAGCTTGACTTTGTCAAGCATAATCTCATAAATTTTTATATCAATATCAAAATTTTTAATAGGGGCGGGGAATTTAATTCCAGAGGGCATGAAAACCCAAAGAATCGTTGAGATTTTGTGTAGGTCAGAGTGAGGATGGAT
>CAZJBO010000099.1:0-8634 GCA_964544075.1 uncultured Anaerolineae bacterium | reverse complement strand
CAGGCTCCGCCGACATCTCATGCTTGAGCGTCGCCATAATTTGCTCGACAAGCTGGATACGCTCTAGCGGCGACAGATTCATCGCCAATGCAAGCGTCTTTTGATAGGTTGCAGGTTGCTCACTCATTTTCACAACTCCAGTAAACTGAACTACCTACAGTATATACCGGGTTTCATTCCACGAACCGCGCTATATCCCCCACCCGCACCTGCCCCGACACGAGCTTAGGCAGCAGCGTATCACGGAGGGCGGCGAGGGTGCGGGATTCTTCGATGAGTGAAGATAACATTACTAACTTATCGAACGCGGCGGTATTGATAAACTTGTCTGATGGCGTAATAGAAGTACCGGCCATGTGAAGAGGCTGTCATCAATGCATCGTACACATTTTGAGAGACATCAAAATATTGATAAATTCTGCCATTATGGAATTCGATTTCCAAGTTTAATGTTTCAGGATCATATCCTACCGAACAAAGATTGCTTGAATTTACAGATGTTCGTTGCATGATTTTTTCCTACCCGCGCATCCTCTGGGGGGTATTTTTTATTTGCAATTGCAAATTGTAGCTGTAATTATGGGGATTGTACAAACGCGGGGTGCTGCGGCTATGGAGATCGCGCCGGTGGCTGGCCCAAAGGTCGTCCCCGTGCAAAAACGCGATAAACCGATCAAGCGCAGCTCAAGAACGCCATGATCGGAAGCCGAAACTCAATTTTTACGGTTCGTCGATAACTACTTGTCCGGTAGCCCGCCACATGATAGACTCGCCGCTAGGTGTTTGGTGCGTGGTGCTAAGGATGGGCGCTCATGGCTTTTGGCAGGTTAGATGTTTACTGGCCTGATGGACCGATTGAGATATACCAGCTCGAAAAACCGGCGATCGGTATTGGGCGACAACGTGGCAACGATATAATCGTTGATACAGAGGCTATCTCGCGCTATCATGCCACCCTTAACTTCCGGGAGGGTGAGTGCTACGTCGAAGACCTGGGGTCGGTCAACGGCACTTATGTCGATGGGGTGCGTCTTGAACCTCATACCCCATGCCAGCTGCGCGGTGGCGAGGAACTGCAAGTCGGCGACATGCGCGCGATCTATCACCCCGTTGCCGAGTCGAGCGCCACGACAAGCGCCGCCGTCACCCAGGTGCTCGAAGTGGCACAGCCAACCTTCCGCGTCACTCTGGAGGGCACCGAACAGACCGTCTCGCCCGGTATGCACGTCCGCTCGCAGCTTATCATCGAGAACCTGGGCAATAGCGCCGACCACTATTTTGTCGAGCTTGACGGCATACCCAAAGGATGGGTGCGCATCGAACAGAACGAGGTTCTAGTCGCTGCCGGTGCGCGCCGTGTTTTGATGATTAACGTCAAACCACCGCGCCGTGCCGGAAGCTCTGTCGGCAGCTATGCGCTCAATATCCACGTGCGCGCCAGCTCGCGCCCCGCCCAGACCGTGAGCGCCAAGATCGATTTGTATGTACGCACTTTCAATGCTTTTGGCGTGCGCCTCTCCCCCAAGCCGGTAGAGCTGGACGTACCCTTCCCTGTCTATCTGCACAATCAGGGCAACATCACTCTCCAGGTGAGCTTGCGCGGCAAGGATGACGATGGGGCGCTCGATTTTAATTTCCAGCCGCAAGTTTTTACCTTGCAGCCGGGGCAGCGCGTCAGTGCTCAGGTCCAGGTCAGCATGGACCCCGATCTGCGCTCCGCCGGGGAGGGTGTCCGCCCCTTTACCGTCGTCGTCACCAGCCACGACGCCGCCGGCTGGCAGGCCGGTTTGCCCGGTAAGCTGATCGTGCCGCCGGCCCCGCCTCGGCGGTCCATTGCCCCTATCGCTGCGGTTGCAATCATGCTCCTCGCGCTGATCCCATTGTTGATCTACTATACGATGCTCCGCCCACTCTCCCCGGAGGTTGTCCTAGCCCCGGTGATAGACGGTCCCACTCACGCACCCCGCGCCGGCGAGAAGCTCGCGCTCTCGTGGGAGGCAAAGCACGCCTCCGAATTGTTGCTGCAGGTGGTCCGCAACGGCCAGTTGCAAGATGCGATCCCGTTTGGCTCAGACGTCCGTCAATATACTTATACCCTGACCGAAGCCGGTCAATATCAGTTTGTTCTGATTGCCCGTGCCGGTAGCAAGGAAGATACCGGTGAACTCCTGCTGGCGGTCTTGCCCGATATTACGCACTTCGATGTTGACCCGGACAAGCTGTTAGTAGGCTTTGAGGAAGACTTGACCATCTGGTGGGAGACCGAGGGCGCGACCAGCGTTACCATCGCCGGCCTTGCCGATCTGTTATGCGAGCCGATCACCCAAGCCTTTGCGCCGCAAGGCCCGCAATCTTTCCGAGTTTGCCCCAGAGGTCTAGACGAAGGCCCGGTCAAGCTCTACGTGGTTGCGCAAGGCGAGGGCGTGCCGGACCAAACCGGCGAGAGCCTGAGCGTGACGATTTCGGTTGAGAGGGCGGCTTGCCATCTGATGGCCGACGAAGCCGCACTATACTTACCATCGCGCGATTCGGCGGCGTTGATGCGCTTGGGCGCCGATACGCTGGTATATGTAGAGGCGCGCGATCCCTCGGATACCTGGATGTTGGCGACCACACAAGATGGCCTCACCGGTTGGCTTTGGCGTGACGAGGCATTGGACTGCGGCGGCATCGACCTCTCGCGGTTGATAGTTAACGACGAGATCGCTACCCCTGCCTCTTTACCCACGCCGTCTTTGACGCCTACCCTAACGCCCAGCCCTGCGCCGACGGCTGCTGCCACCGCCACCACCACACCTCCCGGTGATTAAACCTGCCCTCGTGAGGCGACACTTGACAGAACGAAGGCAGGCTTATGCCCTGATATGGCTTGCGATCGCGGCGCGACTGGCCTTTTTGTTCTTGTCGCGCGTGCCTCCCTACACGATAAACTGCGGTGACGCGGTCTGGTACTTCGCCAATAGCTTTGACCTGGTACGCGCTGCCGAGCGTGGCCCGCTGCCGTCCGCTCCGCTTTATCTCCTGTTCCTCGGCGTGTGTGGCGTGCCCTTCTCGCACTCCTTCGCCCAAGTTATCTTGGTAAAGTGTCTCCAAACGCTGTTGGGAGCGCTGACTGTGGGCCTAGTCTACCTCTTGGCCCGCAGAGTGTGGGGGCACCGCGTCGGTATGCTTGCGGGGCTTGCGTTGGCGCTGGGACCGACCTTTATCATCGACGCCGCGCAGATCGTGACCGAGCCGCTCTTCATGTTCTTGCTGACCGCTGCGCTTGTTTACTACCTTTGGCGCGTCGATATCGAGGTGGACGGATACGCCGACCCCGACAAGATGCCCCTCCCCTGCCTCCGTGATGTGGCTGTGGTCGGGCTGCTGGTGGGGCTGGCAACGCTGACACGGGCTGTGCTCTTGGCATTCCCGGCGGTACTGGTTTTGCACCTGGCCTTGCGCTGGGGCTGGCGGAGTGCCCTGAAACCGGCGGGAGTGCTGCTGTTGGTCTTTGCGCTCACGCTCGCGCCCTGGACGCTGTATAATATGGTGAAGTGGCAGCGCTTTGTGGTCGCGGGCGAAGGCTTCGCGAGCTTCTTGTTCTTTGGGGCACAAGAGGCCGGTTGGACGGGCGGGTATGAGTGGGATGCCGAGGCCGGGATCGAGCCGGGCGAGGACCGCGACTTTGCCGGGCGCGCGGTCGCCACGATCGGTGCCGATCCGTTGGGCTGGGTGGGGTTGCGGCTGCGCAATCTGCGCGACGCGGTATTGCAGCCTTACCACACGTCATATTATGGAGGGGAGAGCCTGAAGGATGCCACCGCACAGTGGTTTACACAAGACCTCTCCCCGGCGAGCTTGACCGCGTTGGTCCTGACCGAGTCGTTTGGGCCGAAGCTGCTTCTCTACCTATTCCACTTTAGCGCGCTCTTCGGCGGAGTGCTGGGGATGGCTTTGTCATGGCGGCGGTGGCGAGACGCTTTTGTGCTCTATGCGTTGGTTGGCTACTATTTAGGGGTGCATTTGGTCATCTATGCAATCCCTCGCTACCTATTACCCATCGAGCCGGCTTGGTGGCTCTTCGCCGCGTTTGCTATCGTATCCACAAGGGATGCTGTTTTTGGTAAAATACAATTACGACGCGCAACCGCAAGAGCGGGCGAAGGCTCGCCCGCTGATGATGTGCAGGCGGCATAGATGCGCCTGCCAGAGGAGGTCGCAATGTTTCGTAAGGCTAAAAGCGTGAGCTTGTGTTTGCTGGTGGCTGCGCTGTTGCTCGGCAGCATCGGGACGCGCGTTTGGGCGCAAGACGATGCGTGGTATGGCGAGTATTTTAATAACCCATATCTGCGCGGAACCCCGGCGTTTGTGCGTTACGATCGTGAGATTGATTTTGAATTCGGGTACGGCTCTCCGGGGGCGGGAGTCGGGGTAGACTACTTCTCGGTGGGCTGGGCACGGCTTGAGTACTTCTCCGAGACCGGCACTTACGAGTTCGGCGCGCGTACCGACGACGGTGTGCGCCTCTGGGTCGATGGTCATCGGATCATCAATGAGTGGGGATCGCGTCAAGGCCAGTGGGCGTTGGGGCAAATTTTTCTGACAGAGGGCGTACATCTTGTGCGCATGACCTATCACGAGGACAAGGGCTGGGCGAAGGCACATCTGGGCTGGCGCTTGCTCACCTCTGCGTCGAAGTGGCACGGCGAGTATTACAATAACCGTGACCTGAGCGGCGCGCCGGTGCTCACCCGTGACGATGATCGCATTGCTTTTGAATGGGAAGACGGCAGTCCTGATCCCGCACTCCCCGCCGATAACTTCAGCGTGCGCTGGCGGCGAAGCGCCTACTTCAATGCCGGAACTTACCTCTTCCGCGCCCACACCGATGATGGTGTGCGTGTGTGGTTCAACGGTTCTTTGATTATCGACAAATGGCAGGAGCAGGAACGCACCACATACGACTCGACCCTGGTTCTGCAGAGCGGTTGGTATGACATCCGAGTTGAATACTTCGAGGGTACGCACATGGCCGCCGCCCACATCTGGTGGGAGGCAATACATGTCGAAGACCCCGGCAGCACGGTCGAGGACCCCGGCGGGGGCGCGATCGCCCCGGATGAGCCGGGCGGTGTCGATCCGCCTCCTATCGCGGAGTGGTGGGGCGAGTACTTCGATAATCCCGATCTTGCCGGTGTCCCGGTATCCACGCACTTCGACGGACAGATCAACTTCAACTGGGGACAGGCCGCGCCCGCGCATGGGATGCCCGAAAACGGCTTTTCGGTGCGCTGGACCCAAGACGTCAACCTGACGCGCGGCACGTGGCGCTTCTATGCGCGCGTGGATGATGGGATACGCATCTGGGTGAACAACCGCATCGTGATCGACAAGTGGTTGGAGACCGATGTCACCCTCTATACCGGCGATGTCTCGATTTGGCGTGATGGCGAGGTGCCCGTGGTCGTCGAATACTTCGAAGGTGTGGGAGACGCA
This sequence comes from uncultured Anaerolineae bacterium, assembly GCA_964544075.1. Lineage (GTDB taxonomy): Bacteria > Chloroflexota > Anaerolineae > Aggregatilineales > JAFGMM01 > JAFGMM01. Next base: position 3,156 of record CAZJBO010000099.1, on the reverse strand, counting down.
CAGGTGCAAGTTTGGTTTGAGCGCATCTCTTCATAAGTAACACTACCGAATGTCGTATCGAGTGATCTTCCACGCTTTGTGTGCATCGTTGTTGCTGGCGTTGTGCGCGCCTGCCGCAGCGCAAGATGCGCTGTTGCCTGCCGACCTGTTCTTTCTGGATAGTGTCGGGCAGGTATGGCGCTTCGCGGCGGACGGCAGCGCGCTCGACGCGATCTTGCCGGATGGTGTCGCCGCCGTCGGCTTTGCCCTCTCGCCCGGCGGCGATGCGATCATCTATCGCACTGCCGAAGGTGCTGTCGCGCGCACGCTTCCGGGCGCGGATGTGGTGACCATCGATGCCGAGGCCGGTGTGCCGGAGGCCGGCGCGCCCGGTGCTGTGCTTGCCTGGTCACCGTCCGGTGTGCCGATTGCGTACACCGCCGGCGCGGGCGTGCGCGTCTATCTGCCGGAAGGCGATGTCCGGCTTGAGGCCGACGGCGGCCCGTTTGTTGATCTGTTATGGTCTCCGGGCGGGCGTTATCTGGCTTGCAAGCGGGCCGGGGATGGTTGGATGATCTTCCGCCTAGACCTTGCCGCGCTGACCCTGGCCGGCACCCTAGAGGGCGATGACGCGCTCGCATGGACGCGCGACGAGACATTGGTCGTGGCGCCGGAAGGCGGAGGCTTGCATCTGGTGCGGCTGGGCGCCGGGGTGCAGACCCTTGTCGAGGGTGATGCATACATCAGCAAGCCGGTGGTGCGCGGTGGTGTGCTCTATTACTTCGTGCATACACAGGGGCCGCAGTCACCGGGCGTGTTGATGCGCTTGTCGCTGACGCCGGGCGCGATGCCCGAAACGGTCGGCACTCTGGCCTTCGACCCCGGTGCGTCCCGTTGGGTGGATGGCGCGTTGCTGCTCACCCTCCGGGAGGATGCCGCGCTTGTGTTGATTGATCCTATCACGGGTGAGACTACGCCGATCCCTAATACGGCGGGCGCGTCGGCTTGGGCGTGGTATGAGGCCGCGCCGTTGCCGCTTGCCGATACGGTGGTGGGTCTGCCGGAGGATTTGTATTTCCTCGCGGCGAGCGCGGATGTGGTGCAGGTGTGGCGCGTGGCGCAGCAGACCGGCACGCCGCTCCCGCTGACCGCCGAGATTGACGATGTGACCGATTTTACGCTTTCGTCCGATGGCAATCACTTAGCATATACGGTGGGCGGGCGCTTGATGCTCGCGACCATTGGGGCGGCGGATGCGCGCCAGCTTGCGGGCGGGGGTGGGGATATGACCCCCGCCTTCCGCGCCGATGGTCTGGCGCTTGCCTATGCGGATGGCGGCATCCTGACCGTGCCCTCTGATGGGGGTGACCCTGTGGCCGTGTTAGGCGACCCGGCGGACCGTCGTTATACCCACCCGCGCTGGTCGCCGGACGGTACTTGGCTGCTCATCGATATCGAATCGGCGGAGGGCGTCGAGGTAGCGTTGCTCTCGGTCACCGGGCGTGGCCCGCTCACCCTTGATGTGCGTTGTGGCGGCGCGCGGTGGATGGCGGGGAACAAGTTCTTGTGTTGGGGGGCGCACAGTTCCGGCGCGGTGACCCCCGGCCTCTATGTGGTGACGCCCGGCGATCCGCCGCGCGTGACGCTGCTGCTGGACGAGAGCTGGTCGCTGTTGGATGCGGTACATATACCTAAGGACGGCACGATCTTCTTCGTGATGGGGAGCACTATGCCGGGCATGTTCGCCGCGCAGCCGATGCGCCTTGCGCCCGGCGCTGTGCCTGAGCCGTCGGGTTTGGGCGGGATGATCGATGCGCCGCGCCTCGCGCCGGATGGCTCGATGCTCGCCGGGCGGGACGGCACGGGACGTTTGATGTTCATACGGACCGAGACGGGCGAATGTACTATACTGAAGGCGCCCGCGCGTGCGTGGGGCTTGGTTTGGGGGAATGGTGACGCGCATTAGATGATTAGATGAGAGAGTGTTATGGCAGAACGTATTTTAATTGTCGAAGATGAGGAGAGCATCGTACAGTTCCTAGAGCGCGGCTTGATTTATGAGGGATACCGCGTGAGTGTGGCGATGGACGGCGAGGAGGGCTTGCGGATTGCGCGCGATACCCCACCCGACCTGGTGATTTTGGACTGGATGTTGCCGGGACTCGACGGCTTGGAGGTGTGTCAGCGTCTGCGCGCGGCGGGCGATGTGCCGATCTTGATGTTGACGGCGAAGGATCAAGTGGAGGACCGGGTGCGCGGTCTAGATTCGGGCGCGGATGATTACTTGGTGAAGCCTTTCTCGTTTGAGGAATTGTTGGCGCGGATGCGCGCATTGTTTCGGCGTGCAACGCCGCCCGGCCCGGAGGTGTTGCACTTTGCCGACCTGAAGCTCGATACCGGCTCACGCCGCGCCTATCGAGGGGAACATCTGGTCACTCTGACCGCGAAGGAGTATGAGCTTTTGGAATTGTTTATGCAGAACCCGCGCCAGGTGCTCACGCGCGACCTGATTTTCGAGCGGGTGTGGGGCTACGATTTCGGTGGCGAGAGCAACATCATCGAGGTGTATGTGCGCTACTTGCGCCAGAAGACCGAGGAAAGCGGCGCGCCGCGTCTGATCCATACGGTGCGCGGGGTGGGTTATGTGATGCGTGACGACTAGGATACGTGCCGTTTTGCCGTAAATGATGCGGATAGGGTCCCCCGGCTATTGACTCTATGCTGATTTTTATGAGAAGATATAGTTGAGAAAAGTTTAGAAGTGGTTAAGGGAAGGTTTATGCTGTTTTGCCGAAGGAGAGCACATCATGGATGCCGGACAAGATGTGGGGCGCGTGGTTCGGTTGGGGCGTGGTTGGGTCGAGGTTGATACGGTGGGGCGGCTGCGGCGTGTGACGCTGCCGCCGGGCTTGCTGACGCGCGTTGGCGGCTATCTGCGGCTGCGCGGCGACTGTGCCGTATCTGTAATCGGTACCGGTGAACTTCCATCCCTGCCTCATACTCTCCGCGACTCCTATCGTCATTAGACCTATCGTTTCTATCGCATCGAATAGTTTTGTGTTTTGGCCGAGCGCACGCTTATGTTGGTGCGGTCGGCAACATCTGTGTCTCTGGTATCTGTTCACCTCAAAGCCCCCACAGAGAGCAGGTGAACAGATACTGTCCCTGAGAGCATGG
>CAZJBO010000098.1:0-8730 GCA_964544075.1 uncultured Anaerolineae bacterium | reverse complement strand
GGTCGGAACACCGTAGTATTTCGACTCGTATTCCGCTGCGATGTCGCGTCCGGCGTTTTCCTCGGAGGCTGCCCGCGTGACGGTTTCTTGTAAGCGTGCCGCAGCTGCGGCGGCCTCGGCCTCGCTTGCGACTGCTTCGGGAGGCGCTTCTTCTGTCTTTTGCCCCGTTTCCTGTTCTGCCTCTTGTGCTATGGGCTTCTCCTCGACCAGCAAAGTATAGGTTGAGATGAGTGTGCTCTTGGCGCTCCGGTTCTTGCCCGCGCTCTTTAGCCCGGTGATCTCGCGCGTATATCTACCTATACCGGTGTGGACCTTGTTCTTGCCCTCGCTTGCGACCAATGCCGTATAGCGCTCGTGCCAGGTTTCGTTGCCCTCGATAGCAAGGAAGACCCGGTCGGTGATGTCTGGCGGCCACGGCGCAGACATAGTATCCAAGATGTCCTGAACAAGCGCTCTAATCATTCTTGACTCCTTCAACTGTCGTGATAGCATCTCATCCGGGTTTAATGCCTTTGTATGATACGCTTATTCAATAATACGTTTGGGCGCGCCGAGGGTTGCGGTGCTGCATACCGGCGCTTTGATCTGTCGGAATGTGTTGTTATACTTGCGGACGCGATGTCATACTTTAAACGCTTTAATCACCCTCTCACCAAACGGCAGCTTGGCATTCTCATGTTCATCGTGGGGGTGCTGGCCTTCGTGCTTGTGTTGAGCATCGACATCATAGACGTGGGGCGCGAAGGTGGCATCGGGCCGGTGCAGGCGTTGGTCTTGGCGGGCTGTGCGGCGCTTGCCCTCATCGGCGTGACCCTGATCCCGTTCGGCGATAGACCCGCATGACTACGATGCTCACGACCCACCGCGTCACGCGCGTATTATTGGGGCTTGCTTTCCTGGTCTTCATCGGGTACCTGTTGATTTATATCAGCTATGCCTTTGCGCTCTTCCGCTTCCCCTTTGACTACGACCAGGGTGAGGGTTTTGAGCTATACGATACCCTGCTCTTTAGCCGGGGCGAATGGCCCTACCGCGACAACACAGTTTATCCTTTTTACTCATCTAACTATCCGCCGCTTTTCCACCTAATCGCGGCGCCTTTCGTACACGTCTTCGGCCCAAAGTATTGGATCGGGCGGGCGTTGGGCTTCATCGGCACGCTGATTAACGCCGCGCTCATCGGTTACGCGGTCTATCGTGTCGAGAAGACGCGCGCTGTCGCAGCGCTGGCAGGCCTGGCGTTCTTGGCGAGCAACACCATCTATCACATAGGCCCGCTCTTCCGTCAGCACATGTTTATGGTGATGTTAGAGACACTGGCGGTAGTGCTGCTCGCCGGATGGGAGCGCAGCGAGCGGTCCGTACGTCGGCGTGAGATGATGGCAGTGCTGGCGGTGCTCTTGGCGGCAGGCTATACCAAACAACTCGCCGTCGTGACCTGTGCGGCGGTCTTTGCGTTCCTATTCTTGCGCGCGCCTTTGCGTGCCATAGTCTGGGGTCTGGTCTTTGCGGCGCTGGGTATCGCCATCTTCTTATGGATCGATGTCAGCACCGGCGGGCAGTGGTACCTAAACGCGGTCGCTGCGAACGTTAACCAATACATACCCGGCCAGGCACGCGACTTGTACATCCAATGGTTCAAGCTGCACGGCGCGCTGATTATCCCGGCGTTGTTGTTGCTGCTATATGAAGTCTACTTTGACCGCATCTCGATCTACAGCGTGTGGTTTAGCTTTGCCACCGCTGCCGGCCTGATGGCGGGCAAGTGGGGCGCGGGCGATAGTTATTTCGCTACTGCGATAGCCGCCGCATGTGTGTTATCGGGCATCTTCGCCGCGCGGATGCTATCGGACCGCTGGCATTTCTTTTCAAGGCCCAGGGGCGCGCTTCCCGAAGGCATGGCACGCTTAAGGTCCCAGGTGAGTAAATACCGCGCGGCAGGGCGTGTGCTGGCCCCGCTCATCTATTTGCTTTACGCACTGGCCGTGCCGCATATCTCTACCGAAGGGCCGTTCTGGGGCGGCGTGAGCCGTGTATTGGGCTTGCACGCCAACACGCGCTATCCGTTTTACGATTCCGCCGGCTGGGTGACGGGATATGCTACGGTCGGCCACAGCCCCACCCAAGCCGACGTCGATGCCGGACACCGCATCGCCGCATATTTCGCGGCCACAGACAAGCCGGTTATGTCGGAAGAGGCCGGCTTTGCGCTGTCAGCCGGTGCACCGGTTGTCACGAACCCGACACAGCTCAAGAACTTATATGCGAACGGTTTGTATGACCCCACCGAATTGGTCGAGATGATCGACGCACACGCCTTTGCTTATGTGGTCTTCCGCGCGCAGTTCTACCCGCAACCGATACTGGATGCGGTCGCACGGGCGTATAATACGGTTGAGGTGATTGAGATGAACGGGTTTGAATATATCATCCTGGCGCCCAGACCGCGCGAAGGAGAGACAATCCCATGATGCGTAGTTTAGCCTTGCTCTTGGCCCTGATGTTGGTGGTGGCGGCGTGTAACAGCGCTCCGGTGGCGGCGCCGGGTGTTGGCGCAAGCGAGGCCCCCACGTCCTTTGTGGTCGGCAACCCCACCGTGCCGCCGACTGTGACCGGCGCGGGCGTGTCATCGCTTGCCGATCTTCCCTTGCTCCCGGATGCCCTCACCACCACGCCCGGCGACCGCTTTAGCATACAGACCACCGCCGCCACGCCTGCCGAGGTTGAGGCTTTCTATACACCGGCGCTCGTCGCGCTGGGTATGACGCTTGCCGACCGGCAGGAGGGTGCGGTGGGGATATTTGGACGTGGCTTGCTTCTGCATTATGTGGATGCGGGCGGCAGCGTTGACGTCTATGTAATGGTGTTGCCCGAATTTGAGAATCAGGCGACCGGTGTGCTGCTCACCCTAGATGCGCTCATCGTGCGCCCGCCTGCCGACGCGCCATAGCCCCTGCTATATTTCCCAATTGGCGCTCTGGCGATAGGTGCGCAAGATCATGTGCGTCTCGGTTGACTTGATGCCCTTCACCTGGTTTAGTTTCTCGGACATGAACGCGACAAGATGTTCGTTGTCTTTGCAAACCACCTGCAGCATCAAGTCCATGCGGCCCGACGACCAAGCCAGATAGGTTACCTCATCGCATTCGAGCAGCTCTTTTGCGGCAGATTCGATGAGAGGCGGGTCTACGATTATCCCGATGAAGGCTTGAGTGTGATACCCCAGCGCCCTGGGGTTGACCACGGCTTGTATGCTGATGACGCCATCTTTGATTAGACGGTGCACGCGGTTGCGGACCATGCCTTCGCTTTTGCCCCCCAGCCGCTCGGCGATTTCGGTAAAGGGACGCCGGCCATCTTCCTGTAATTGGGCTAGAATTTTGCGGTCTAGTTCGTCCAATTTGTCTGCCCCTTTTTGCGAAGTTGTTATATTCTCCTATTAGTGTATGCGAATGTCGTTATACTGTCAAATATTAATAAGAATTTCGGGTTGTTGGGTGCGATCATACCGCACTCATCGCCGACATCGCATCCTGCATCGTATCTGCCAGATACACCGGGCGCCCCAGCGCGGCCTCTACCTCTGCCGGCGGTATGTCGTCAAGGCAGAGTGCCTCCGGGTGGTCAAACATGACGCGCGGCAAGACGACCCTCTCGCCCGGTTCGTGCTCTTGTAGCGCCGTGATGACGTCTTCGGCCATCAGCAGACCTGCAACCGTGATCGTGTCGCCCAGCTTGCGGTTGACGACCGGCACCACGTCTAGGTGGACGCCGGTTGCCTCGGCCAGCCTATGTGCGGCGCGGGTGAGGGTGGGGGCAAAGAGTGTGCCGGTGACCAGCGTCATGGAGCGCACTTGTGGCTTGACCGCTGCGAGTGTGCCGCGTGCGTTATCCCAATCGTCGAGGAATGCGCGCACCATGCCGAGGCCGTTTTCATGTAATGATAGCCCCTCGTAAGCAGCAAGCGGTGGGATGGGCCGTCCGGTGCGCAAGTACCATTCGGCTGTCGGGTAGACGAGCCTTGTGCCCAACGTCTTGCGATAGTGGTCTTGCCATCTCTCACAGGCGTCGAGCACCGTGTGCATTTCTGCGATGCTGTGTATGCGCTGGCCTTGTTTATGATGCTTGGTTAGGCCTACCGGGACGATGCTAATGCTCTGCGTGGTCGGCCAGAGCGCGGCAAGGTCATGCACGCTCTGCGCCAGGTGTGGCCCATCGTTGAGGCCGGGCGTCACCACGATTTGCGTGTGTACCTCGATGTCATGTGCGCGCAGCCAGCGCAGTTGTTCCATCACGTCGGGTGCGTTGGGGTTGTGCAGACAGCGGCGGCGCAGCTCTAACGCGGTGGCGTGGACCGAGACGTACAGCGGGCTGAGCCGCTGCTCGGCGATGCGTTCCCAGTCGTAGGCGTCGAGGTTGGTCAGGGTGACATAGTGGCCGTGTAGGAATGAGTAGCGATAGTCGTCATCCTTGATGTAGAGTGTACGGCGCATGTGTGGGGGCATTTGCAACACAAAGCAAAACCCGCACAGGTTGTTGCAGCGGCGTATATCGGTATCGAAGGTGGGGTGTGCAAACTCCAGGCCCAGCGCTTGACCATACGCGCGCGCGCCCTCTACCGTGATCTCTGCCCCCTCGCGCAATAGGGTGAGCGCGACCCATTCATCGGAAGCCCAGTACTGCACGTCGATCACGTCTTCGCATATCGTGTCGTTGACGGCAAGCAGTCCGTCGCCGGGCCGCACGCCAAGCGCCGCTGCCAAACTGCCCGGCTCGACCTGTGTAATGTGCCCGATGGGGGGAGAGGAATTTTGTTTCATGCGTCAATGATACCAAAGTATGGCGCGATTCTCACGTAAACAGTTTTCAGACAATAGATATTGTCGATGCACCCAAGTTTTTGGCCGTTTGTGCTACACTTGAGTCGTTGCCCGTTAGCAAAGGTAAAACTTATGTCTAAATCAAAAGAACCTGCAGTCGAGTTCTCTGCTTTGTTGAGCAGCCCGTTGATCCGCATCGCCATCGCGATCGTCGTGCTTGTGAGCGTGGCTGTATGTGTCGTGGCGGTGGCCTATAACGCGGCGCTGACCGCGCGCCGCAAGCCGATTGAAGTGGAGCTTTACCCCGGTGCCGAGCTGGAGGCACAGGAGGATATAGGGCGTGGTCAAGACCGTTTGTTGTACATCACGACAGATGCTGCCGAAAGCGTTGTGGATTTCTACCGCGCACGTTATGACAAGAATGACGATCAGACTTGCAAGCGGCACGATGCTCCATGTGATTGTCAGGGGACCGCGTGTGACTGCGCAGAGGCTCCGGAGGGCGCGCCCTTGTTCGACCCCACCCAGCCGGCCTTTGAGGTGGCATGTAATATCGACAAATCCATCATCAACGCACAGCAAAGTGCCCTCATAATTATACAGCCGCACACCACAGGCCCATACGCCGGCCATACTGTGATTGATATCCGGCGCACTTGGCAGGAGTAGTACACTATGGCGACGGATGTGCCGGAGCGTATTCCGGACGCGGAAGCGTCGGAAGGCGGCATCCCATTGTGGCTTATCTTGGTCGCTGCGCTTGGTCTGATGGCATGTGGCCTGCTGGTCGCCAGCGCGATCTGTGGCCCGTTGTACCTGATAGTGTTCCCGCCCGGACCGCCGCATTACCCAGGCGCGACGAAGATAGAATCACACCACACGGCGCATGGCGTTGATAGTTGGCGCTATCGCAGCGCCGATGATGTCTGTGACGTCTATGCGATGTATCAAGCGGAAGCGGATTACTGTCATCCTGTGCGGACTTTTTGCGATGTGGCCCGCAAGCCACCCCGTGACGGCAGCGGCTTCCGGACTATGACGGCTTGCTATGGTACGGGGAAGGCCGGGATGTTTAGCTGGGAGTGGAAGGCGGTGCTGTATGAGTTCTACGCGGAGGACGGCAGCCCCTATACTGAATTTGAGCTAAGCCGCACGGTGTACTGGGGCACGGGTGGAGGCTGACCGTGGGCAGGCTCTACCCCAGCCGGGGCAGAAATAGCAAGAACACACTCGCGATCACCTGGCACAGCCACGCCGCCGCCAGCCCGTTGCGCTGCCGCACATAGGTATATGCGAAGCTAAGCGCGAACATCGTGATGCCGATCACAAGCGCTTCGACCGGCGCGGTGAGGTGGGGCAGGAAGAGCAGCAGCGACCATCCTCCGCCGGTCAGCGCGGCGGCGCGGAACCCGTGCATCTCTTGGATTGCAGCGCGGAACAACAGAGTCTCGCCGAGCGGTAGCGCGAACACCACCGCCAGATACACGCTGGTATCCGACATGTTGGGGAACAGCTGCGCGGAGGTCAGCGCCAGCGCCGGCGCAAGCAATGCCAGCGCCGGCACACCGATCAGCAGGCCGAAGCTGCCTCCCCAGACCAGGTCGTTCGGCGTGGTGCGGGTGTTGTAGTTGCCCTCCCCGAACAAGTATACCCCGGCGCCCAGCGCCAGCATCAGCGTCCACAAGAGCACATAGCGCGCATCTGCTGCCAGCGGTGTCAGGCCCAGGCTAAGCGCCAACGCCACCGTGTAGCTATAAAAGGGGTCGGCGAAGGCCGCTTGCAGGCGCGTAGGCTCCGTGACGGGGTCTTTTAGTCCCTCGTGGGGGGCGCCGTCTTGCGCGGTTGATGCCTCGGCACGGTCGGACCGCGCGCGCTGCAAGCGTTCGGGTGCGTCTGGGATGTGTGAGGGTTCTTCGTCCATTAGTGTTATGTATGCTCTAGCTCATGCTTTAGCCAAGATTTCTTTGAAGGCGGCAATCGTCCGGTCGATATGGGCGGGTTTGATCCAATAATGCGTCACCAACCGGCAGGGTGACCCCGGCCAGGTTAGGATGTCGCGTTCCCAGAGCTGTGCTGACAGCGCCTTCGGGCTGAGCGGGCAGTCTTCGCTTAGCTTGAACATAATCATATTGGTCTTCACGCGCTCCGGGTCGAGCACGATGCCCTCTATTGCTGCGATACCTTCGGCCAGGCGGCGGGCGTTTGCGTGGTCCTCGGCGAGCCGTCCGGACATCTCTTCTAGTGCGATGATGCCGGCTGCCGCCAATACCCCGACTTGGCGCGTGCCGCCGCCCACCATACGGCGGATGCGCCGTGCCTTGTGGATGAACTCCTTAGAGCCGCACAGCATCGATCCGACCGGCGCGCACAGCCCCTTTGAGAGGCAGAACTGCACGCTGTCCACGTCCGGCAGCAGGTCGCGCACCGTGCAGCCCTCGGCAGTTGCCGCGTTGAAGATGCGCGCGCCGTCAACGTGTATCTTGAGCTGCAGGTCGTGTGCCAGCGCGCTCACCGCTTCCATATACTCGACGCTTAAAGGCATCCCGCCCACGCTACCCTGTGTGTTCTCGATGCAGAGCAGGCGCGATGTGGGGAAGTGGACGTTGTAGGGGGCACGCACCGCGTTCTTGATGTCTTCGAGGCGTAACGTGCCGTCGGGCTGTACGGGGAGGGTGTTGGCGTGCACCCCACCTAAGGCCGCCGAACCGCCGGTCTCGTATCTGAAGATGTGCGCCGCTTTGCCGAGTATCATCTCATCGCCGCGATTGCAGTGGGCGAGCACGGCTACCAGGTTGCCCTGGATGCCGCTTGTGACGAACAGGGCGGCCTCCATGCCGGTGCGTTCGGCAGCGATCTCTTGGAGCCGGTTGACGGTGGGGTCTTCACCGTATACATCGTCGCCGACCTCGGCTTGTGCCATAGCCTCGCGCATGGCTGGGGTGGGCCATGATACGGTATCGCTGCGCAGGTCGATCTTATCCATGTGTAGATACCTCACTTGTGTGATGATAGACGCAAGTCCAGGGCGGCCAAGCCCCTGTGATACGTCCCTATACTTTATCCGTTTTGATGTGCCGCGCCACTAATACTTGCGCACGATCGCGCGGTAGACCGTCGGTTGCCGCCCCTGGAGCGTCTGGATGGCTTCGCGATGTTGGCGCACTTCGTCCAGGTCTATGGTGGCGACGACGTAGCCTTCGTTGGCCGCGCCGGTATCGGGGTCTTTGTCATCGGCCAGCGACGCATAAATCTCGCCGCGCGGCCCGATAATCATGCTCTCGCCGCCGAAGTTGATCGTCACGTCCTCGCCCACGCGGTTGCAGCCGGCAACGAAGCTGGCGTTCTCGTAGGCACGGGCGCGCAGATAGACCTGCCATGCATCCATCTCGGATGCTTCCCAGTTGCCCAGCACGCAGAGCAGTTCGGCGCCGTCGAGCACCATGCTGCGCGCCACTTCGGGGAAGGCCAGGTCCCAGCCCAGCATCAGGCCGAGCGTGCCGAACTCGGTCTCGGTGACCGGCAGCTTGAAGCCTTCCTTGAAGGCCATGCGTTCTTCGCCGCGCAGATGGACCTTGCGGTATTCCTCGACCAGCTCACCTTCGGGGCCGACCAGGACGGCGGCGTTATAGAGCACACTCTCGACCTTCTCTTTGGTGACCATGCCGAAGGCGATGTAGAGGCCGTGCTCGCTGGCGCGCTGGGCCAGGAAGTTGACGGTGGGGCCGTTGGTGCGCTGTGCAACCTCGGTGAACCGTACCCCCAGCTCGTATCCGCTGGTGATAAGTTCGGGGAAGATAATTAGGTCAACGCGCTGTTCGGTGGCGATCTGGGAGATCATATCGGACATCCGGTCCAGATTCTCGGCTGGTTCGCCCAGCACGGGCTTCATTTGTACAACGGCGATGGTAAC
>CAZJBO010000097.1:0-8766 GCA_964544075.1 uncultured Anaerolineae bacterium | reverse complement strand
CCGGCGCACCGCGCGCCGGTGGCCCGTGTGTCATAGTCAGCTCCGCGCTGGCGCTGATGGTCGGCACAATGCCGGTGCGCCGCTTCCGCGCCGAGAGCCGCACTCTACGTGTCGGGCAGCAAGCCGACCCCGATAAACTGATACGCACATGGTTGGGCATAGGCTATACACACACTTCGGTCGTGGCCGTCCCCGGCACATTCAGCCGACGCGGGGGCATCCTCGACATATTCCCGCCCGCCGCCATACAGCCCGTGCGCATCGAGTTCTGGGGTGATGTGATCGACAGCATCCGCGCATTCGACCCCGCCACGCAACGCTCCGCCGGCCCGGTCGAGCGGGTGGCGCTCGGCCCTGCACGCGAGGCGCTGCCGAAACTAACCCCGCCGCTTGCCGCACAGCTCGGCGCATGGTTCGCAGCGCAGCCCAGCCCCGACGAAGACGCCACCTCTGCCTTCCCCGACGGCCCGGCGCTCGAAAGCGGTGTGGCCTTCCCGACTCTGGAATATTATCTGCCATACCTGTATAAGCAGCCGGGCAATCTGGTCGATTACCTACCGGAGGATGCACTAATTGTGGTGGAGGATTGGGACGCACTGCGCGATACGCTGGCCGACCTGGAAGAGCAATCGTTGGGGCTGCGCACCGACCGTGCCACCCCGCCCGGATACCCTCTCCCCTACCACACGTGGGATGATCTACACGAAACGCTGCGCATCCATGCGCCTCTGCACATGGCCGGCGGGAGAATGCTCGACCGGGCCACGCCGGGGGACATCGGCGGGGTGTTCACGCCGGGGCCGCGTTATGGTGGGCAACTCCGCGCGCTCATGGATGCGATGGCGGAACTCCGCACGGGCACAACCCGTACGGTGATTGTGACGCGGCAAGCGCAGCGCCTGGCCGAACTATGGGCCGAGAGCGCCGCACACCACAAGCCGGTGGATACGATAGCGCAGCCTCCCGAACCCGGCACGCTGACCTTCGTCGAGGGGGCGTTGGCGGAAGGCTGGCAGGCACGCTTCCCCGGCGCCGACCTCTACTTGCTCAGTGATGCCGAAATCTTCGGCTGGAAGCGTCCCGAACCGCGCCGCCGGGCGCGCAAGCGCGCTATCGTGCCCGAAGAATACTTCGCGGATATGGCGCCGGGCGACTATGTGGTCCACATGGAATACGGCATCGGGCGCTTCGGGGGGCTGGTGCGGCGCGTGTTGGAGGGCACCGAACGCGAATATCTGTTGGTCGAATATGAGGGCGGTGATGCGCTGTATGTGCCCATCCACCAAGCCGACCGGCTCACACGCTATGTTGGGGCAGGCGCGCAAGCGCCGAAGATGAGTCGGCTGGGCACCACCCAATGGGAACAGGCCAAGCAACGCACCCGGCGCGCGGTCGCCAACATCGCCGACGAATTGATCGAGCTGTACGCGGCACGTGCGAACGCCGCCGGGCACGCCTTCAGCGCAGATACGCCCTGGCAATATGAGCTGGAGGCATCGTTCCCCTATGTCGAGACGGAGGACCAGCTCAAGGCGCTGCGTGAGGTGAAGGCAGATATGGAAAGCGCACAGCCGATGGACCGCCTCATATGTGGGGATGTGGGCTACGGCAAGACCGAGGTGGCGCTACGCGCGGCGTTCAAGGCAGTGATGGATGGCAAGCAAGCCGCTATGTTGGTGCCGACAACCGTGCTGGCCCAACAGCACTTCAACACCTTCTGTCGGCGGCTCTTGAGCTTCCCGGTCAATGTGGAGATGCTTAGCCGCTTCCGCAGCCGTGCCGAACAAACTAAAATCGTCACGCAGCTGCGCAGCGGTGAGGTTGATATCGTCATCGGCACACACCGCTTGTTGCAACCCGACATCAAGTTTAAGAACCTCGGCTTACTCATCATTGACGAGGAGCAGCGCTTTGGTGTGACGCACAAAGAACACTTCAAACAGATGCGTACCGAGGTGGATGTGCTCACGCTCACCGCAACACCGATCCCGCGCACGCTCTATATGGGCCTGACCGGGGTGCGTGACATCAGCAACATTCAAACTGCGCCGGAAGAACGTCTGCCGGTGCTATCACATGTGGGCAGCTATGATCCACAGGTGGTGCGGCAGGCCATCTTACGCGAGCTGGACCGGGGCGGGCAAGTATATTATGTCCACAACCGCGTGCAGAGCATTCACTCGGTGGCCGACCGGCTGCGGCAGCTGGTGCCGGAGGCTTCGGTAAAGGTGGGGCACGGGCAGATGCCGGAGGGCAAGCTGGCTCAGGTGATGCGTGATTTCGCATTGGGCGCATTCGATGTGTTGGTCTGTACTACCATCATCGAGAGCGGGTTGGACATCCCGAACGCCAATACGCTCATCATCGACCGCAGCGATTGGTTTGGTCTGGCGCAGCTCTACCAACTGCGCGGACGGGTGGGGCGCGGCGCGCACCGCGCATATGCATACTTCTTCCACCCGCGCCACAGCCGCCTTACACCTGAAGCGCGCGCACGGCTGCAAACCATCGGCGAGCAAACCACTTTGGGCGGTGGGATGAATATTGCCATGCGCGACCTGGAGATACGCGGCGCGGGCGAGATGTTGGGGGCAAGGCAGAGCGGGCACATCGCCGATGTGGGCTTTCACCTATACACGCGCTTGCTCGCCGACGCGGTGAGGACACGCAAGGCGGCGAAGATGGGGGAACCCACGCCGCCCGCCTCGCCTCGATCGCCGGTGATCGACTTGCTCTTGCCGGCCTATGTGCCGACAGACTATATCACCGATGTAAACTTGCGCCTCCAGCTCTACCGACGCTTGGCCGATATGACCACAGAGACGGTGATCGATGAGATGCGCGCGGAGCTAGGCGACCGCTTCGGCCCGCTGCCTCAGGCGGTGGAGAATCTATTATATCAACTGCGCGTTAAGGTATTGGCGCTGGCGATCCGCGCGACCTCGATCACTTCGGAGAACGGGCAGGTCAGCATCCGGCTGCCATACCTGGCGGAGATGGACCGGGAGAGTGTACAACGCGCGCTCGGCGGCGGCGTGCGGGTGAGCCGGATGGCGATCTGGCTGCCGGTGGGCCGGGAGCCGACAGCGTGGCAAGCGCAGCTTTTGGATGTGTTGGCACGGCTGCGGGCATTCTGCCCCGCGTGCTGATCGGCTGTTTTGCTTGCATCCGGATGGGCTTTGGGTTTATCTTATAAATATATTCTGAAAGGGTTATTATCATGGGACTCAACCTCAAATGCCCACGCTGCGAGGCATTCATGACACTTCGGGTAGGGGAAGGCACCGTCCAATGCCCCAAGTGCGGGTACGCGCCGATCCATGATGCCAACGCCATGCGGGACGAGCCACCGCCGCGCCAACGCGAGCGCGATCTGGCAGACGTGCGTCCCATCAGCCGACACGAACCAAGCCCACGCCAAGAATCTTTGTTTTACAGCGGAATGTTGGCGCTCAAACGCGGCGACCGGCGGCTTGCCCGGCAGCACTTCCTGAGCGCGCTTGAGCTGAACCAAGCCTTTACCGACCCCTGGTTTTGGCTTGTCTCGACCACCGATGACCCCGCCGAGCAGCACAAATATCTGGAATGGGTGCTGGGGTATGAGCCGGACCACATGGAGGCGATTAAGGCGATGGCGCTGCTTGAGGGACGCTTGAAGCAGGAAGATTTGATGCCCAAGCCGCCGGAGGACATCCATCCGCGCGCGCCTAAAGGTAAAGGTACTATCCGGCGGCTCAGCCCGCGCGGGCCGGTCGAGGCACAAGCTGCAAAGATGACCTGCCCGCAGTGCGGCGGTAAGCTCACGTATGATGTGGTGCAGCGGAAGGTGATCTGTTGGAACTGTCACTATCAAAGGAATATCGAAGTGCGCGCCGATGCGCATCAAGATATGTTGGTCGAGGCCCTGCTTAAGCGCAAGTATCAGGCGCAGCGCTGGGAGGCCACCGCGCGCGCCCTGGTCTGTGGTAGCTGCGGCGCAACTGTGACGCTATCGGCACGCACTATGACCGATCAATGCGCTTTCTGCGGCTCTCCGCGCGTGCTGGTCTCCGACAACAAAGATAGCTTCGAGCAGCCGGACGGCATTATCCCTTTCATGTACACGGCAGACGAGGCGCTCGAAGCGGTCCGCACGAAGATGAACAAGGGCATACGTGCCCTGACACGTTTCTTCCGTGATGCGATCAGCCGCGATGAAGCACACCCTATGTATGTCCCTTTCTGGGCCTTTGATGCGATGGCCCAGATGCGGTGGTCATACCCCAGCACGATCTATAAGGGCGAGGATGCCTTCATGATGACCGATGTGCTCGCGCTTGCCTCGGATACGCTCGAAAGGAAGAGGGTCGAGCAAATCTTGCCCTTCGATCTGCACCAAATGCGCAAATATGACCCGCGCTACTTATCGGATTGGCCGGCTGAGATTTATCACCTAGACGTAGACGAGGCATCGTTGCACGCGCGCCAGGAGATATCGCAAAGAGGGAAGCGGAAGATACAGGCGGTCAAGGCATCGAGCAAACGTGTGCGCCGCCGAGGACGCAGCGAAGAAACTGTGAAGCTGCACATCAGCCCGGCCAATATCTCCGGCATGACTTATCGTCTGCTGCTGGCGCCGGTTTGGTTGGTGCTCTTATACGAAGAAGATGGCGACGTGCGGCGCTGCTTGGTCAACGGGCAAACAGGGAAGGTTGCCATCGGTGGAAGGTTGGGAGGGATTTTTTGATGACGGCACGGACAAAAGCGAACCAAGCACAGAAGATTATTGCAGAGTTGGGGTTAAAGCGGCTGCCGGTCGAGGGAGGGCTTTATATAGAAAGCTACCGTGCAAGCGATATGATCCCACAGGCAGCGCTCCCGGCGCGTTATAAAGCCGACAAGCCAACCGGTACCGCGATTTATTATTGCATGACGCCCGGCAACCGTTCGATCATGCACCGCCTGCCCACCGACGAGATTTATCACTTCTACCTCGGCGACCCGGTGACGATGCTGCTGCTATATCCTGACGGCAGGTCGAATGTTGTGACGCTGGGCCAAGACATCCTACGCGGCGCGCACGTGCAGATGGTCGTGCCGCGCGGAGTGTGGCAGGGCTTGTATCTCAATCAGGGTGGCACCTTCGCCTTGATGGGCACGACGATGGCCCCCGGCTTTGACACAAGCGACTTTGAGGCCGGCGTGCGCGGCGTGCTGCTGCGCCGGTATCCTAAACATGCTGATTTGATCGTCCGGCTCACGCCGCCGCCAGAAGCATTATAAGGAGAAAACATGCGCGCCGTTGTACAGCGTGTTAGCAGTGCTTGTGTTACGGTAGAGGGTCAGACGGTCGGCCAGATCGGGCAGGGGCTGATGGTCTTGGTGGGAGTGACGCACGGCGACGGCCAGGCCGAAGCAAAATGGCTGGCCGGTAAGATCGTGGGGCTGCGTATCTTTGAGGATGCGGAGGGGAAGCTCAATGCAGGGCTGCGCGATGTGGGGGGCGGCGTACTGGTGGTATCGCAGTTCACTTTATATGCGAACGCGCGCAAGGGGCGCCGCCCGTCTTTCGTGGATGCCGCACGTCCCGAAGTGGCCGAGCCTTTGGTCGAAGACTTCTGCGCGCGGCTGCGCAGCCACGGTGTGCCGGTCGAGACCGGGGTCTTCGGCGCGCATATGTCGGTCACGATTCACAACGATGGGCCGGTCACGATCATCCTCGACACGCCTGCATTCTAATATACATTCCATTATTGCGCCAGCTTATAAAACATCGGGGAAAACTCTATAAATTATGCTACTTCTATGATATTGTATTGGACCGCTTTTATAACCATCTTCAAACTTAACGGTAACGTTTTTGTGCTATAATACACCGTAGACCCATCCCCAATTTTGGAATCCGCCAATCGGCAGCTCAAACAATTCTTCTATGGATGAGGTACCCCCATGCCCCGATGTAGTGTGTGTGGTCGGAAGTTAAAGATCGACCGTACCAACAACCGCCTTATTCTGCGCTGCCCCAAACACGGCGTTGTGCTGCGCTATTATGCGAAGCCTAATAACACGACCCCACCGCCTGCTCGACGCCGCCGTTGACTTGCCAGAGTGCAATAGACGTTGTATGCTGACGAAAGTTTGTTATAGTTAAGTGCGTAAGCGAATTTATTTTTTTATTCGCCGGTAATTTTTTGGAGTTTTTTCGATGCGTAAAATGGACCGATTCAGCGTAACCTTTCGAGGTGTGCGCGGCGGACACCCGGTCCCCGGACCCGAAACCGTGCGCTACGGGGGCAATACCACATGTATTGAGGTGCGTGCCGGCAAACATATCATCATCATAGACGCCGGTTCGGGCATCATCCCGCTCGGCGATCTGCTGCTTAACGAAACCGAAGAAGACGAGAAACTCACCATCCTGCTTTTGCTCACCCACACTCACAACGACCATATCGAAGGGTTCCCATTCTTCCGCCCGGCCTACCAGCCCACCACCACGCTTAACATCTTCGGTCCCAAGCTCTTCCCCAACGATCTGGAAGACATTCTTAAGCGCTCGATGATGTCACCACGCTTCCCCATCTCGCTAGACGAGCTGCCTTGCGAATGGCGCATCGGTTTTATCCGCAACCAAGAGATGCTCATCCTCACCGAGCCGGACGATATGCCACAGGCCTATCATACGGTGCGCGATGCGCTGGAGCTGCCACCCGACACGGTCAAGATCACCTCGCTGCGGAGTTCATCGCATCCCAACGGCGTGATGTTCTTCCGCATCGAATATCGGGGCAAGTCGATGGTTTGTGCTACCGATACCGAATCCTATATTGGCGGTGACCAAAGGTTGGTCAACTTTGCGCGGAGCACCGATCTTTTGATCCACGACGCCGAGTATACCGACGAGGAATACCTCGCCTTCCAGAGCTGGGGGCACAGCACTTGGCGCATGGCGTGTGACATCGCAGCCCAGGCCGGCATTACGCGGATGGCTCTTACCCATCACCACGACCGACACGATGATGATTTTGTTGACCGGATGGAAGACGCGGCAAAGGCGATGATGCCGGGGGCCTTCTTCGCACGCGAAGGCATGACGGTCGAGCTGCTATAATCATCACCCCAGCATACCTTAAGGTCTTTTTACGCCGAGGCAAAACCACATTGCCCCGGCGTTTTGACTCTGTCCGCTTTTTGTCCTTTTTTTGTTCCTAACCGGCTATACGAACATAGCTGCGCTCTGGCACATTGAGACTAAGTAACCTACTTAGTCTCAATGGAGTGTATAGCATGTCTAAAGCCAAGATGGACCCCAAAACCCCGCAGCGCCCGCAGCCCTGGCCTCCCGGCAACTAAAGGCTGAGCAAACATCGTGCCACAGAGGGGGGCAAGTCTGTCCCCTCTGCGGCAGAAATCCCTATCACATAAGAGGCGGGCCGCCTGGCCCGCCTCTTATTTCCGTCCCGCGCCGTTGAGCGCATCCAGACACTCTCGCGTCAGGACAATAATATCATCCACCCTCGGCTCACTCGGCATCCGCTTTGCCATCTCCAGAGTCTCTTGCCAATAACGGGCAGCCTTGCGTCGTGAACCGCGCCTAGCATACATATCACCGATCGAATAGAGTGTGCGCACACATTGGCCGTCGGCCCGCAGCCGATGCCATATCTCTAGAGTGCCCAGCAGGTGATGCTCGGCTTCTTTCCAGCGCTCCCGCTCCAACAACGCCAGCCCCAGGTTTTGGTGTGCGATCGCCATGTCAAAGGTAGCGTTCTGGCTTTCAAGGTACTGCACCGCCAAGTGATAATGCCTCTCGGCGCTCGGCCAGTCGTCCAATGCGTCGTACAGATTGCCCAATAGGATGTTCAGCAAGCCCGATAGATAATCCGAGCCAATCGCTTGATAAATCGCAGCAGCACGCTGAGTTACATGCATCGCTTGGTGAAGCCGTCCCATCATCTGATAGATGATGCCCAAGATGTGCAGCGTCTTTGCTATCCCGACTTGGTCGTCAACGCAGTGCCAATAAACATAGCCCATTTGGGCATATTCAAAGGCTCGCGCCAGATCACCAACCTGGCCGTAAACATTCGCACTGACCGTATAGACGTTCGCGAGAGCGTGGCAGTCGTCCGCGTGTCGCGCTTGTATTATCGCGAACGGCACATATTGCAACGCCTCGTCGAGCGCATCGCGGCGGCGCGCATCGTCGATCAGACCGGCCAGTGCCCACGCCCCTACCACATTGCTGTTTGGGTTATCAGAGCCGGGCGCGCACACGATGTGGCGCGCCGTATGATGTGCAGCGGCTGCACGTGGATGATCTCCGCGCAGAGTGAGGAGCGCGCCGATGCGTTCCCAGAGGAGGGCTTGCGTATCGCGTCTGTTAAGGCCTTGCGCTGCGAGCAAAAGGTTCATCAACACAGCGTGCCATGTATGCCAATGCCCGTTCCAGCGCATTGTCGCATCCATCTTTAGGCTTAGCTCAAGCGCCAGGTTATGCACCTTTGGCTCGTGCGCAGCGGCTATAAGAGTAGATGTCAGATCGTCATGTTCGGCAAGGAGCAAGGCAAACTCGCCTTGCTCGGCAAGCGCCAACCAACGCTGCAATTTATCTGTTACTTCTGCTATCGAATCGGATGTCCACATAGCGGCACACTACAGTGCGAACGATATGTTTACTGTAACATACCATTGCTTGTCCGTCTAGAGGTGTTTACCTGGTGTTTTTATCCTTAGGCGCCCACAGAGAGCCGGTGAACAGATATGACTGCCTACTCCTGCTCGAAC
>CAZJBO010000096.1:0-8783 GCA_964544075.1 uncultured Anaerolineae bacterium | reverse complement strand
GTTGCGATCAGCGGCGAGCCGGCGACCGGCTTCGAGACCCGCGACATCCAACCCGCGCTTGAGACGGTGACGGTGTTCGGCCCGGCCTCGCGCGTTGACTTGGTCACCGAGGTACAGGCCGAGGTCTCGGTCGAGGGTGAGCGCGCCAACTTACAAGTCGAGGTCGAGCTTGTCGCACGCAGTCAGGATGAACCCGTACCAAACGTCCAGATAGACCCGCCCACGATTGACGTCACCGTGCCCATCCAGCCCCAGGAGGGCTTCAACACCTTTGCGGTCCGCCCCGACATCGAGGGACGCCCTCCGGTGGGCTATACCTGGCAGCTCGAATCCTATACCCCTGAAACTATCACGGTCACAGGCAGCCAATATCGCCTCGACAGCATGACCGAGGCCGTCTTCACCGAACCGATCGAGCTGTGGGACCAAACCGAATCGTTTGAGCGTAACGTTGGGTTGCTGCTGCCGAGGGGCGTATCCTCGGTCACCGAGCAGACCATAACGGTGCGTATCACGATTGAGGCCATCGAGGGGTTCCGGGAGTTCAACGAGATTCCGGTGGAGTCACGCGGCCTGCCGACGACCTACCAAGTCGAGATCAACCCCCAGACGGTCACGATGTTAATCACCGGGCCGCGCCCACTCCTGGACGATTTGACGATCAATGATGTGCGTGTCGAGGTAGACCTCGAAGGATATGAGCCGGATACGTATCAACTTCCCCTCGACCCGATTATCACCATCGATGGCATCGACACCGGACAAATATCCCTGCTCCCATCGGTCGTGACGGTGCACATCATCGACACAGAGGTTACCGCGATCCCGCCCACCCTGACGCCGACCGTCACGCTGACCCCGACGGTGATCGTTGTGCCCACTGCAACCGAGACGCAGACCGCTGCCCCCTAAACAAGGTCGGCCCCGGCACGCCCGACCTTGCCCCATAATCTACCGCCATTCTTGGCGCGAAAGTGTGGTATCATCCCTTGCGGTTATGAGAGCGTGCCTTTTTGCCGGTCATGCACCGGCAGTCAGTTAACTAAAGGGAAATGGTTATGCGTAAACCCCTGGTGGCCCTGGTGGGCCGGCCCAATGTGGGTAAATCAACTTTGTTTAATCGGCTTGCCGGCGCACGCTTGGCCGTCGTACACGAGATTCCCGGCACTACCCGTGACCGTCTCTTTGCCGATACTGAATGGAACGGGGTCGCCTTCACCATCATTGATACCGGCGGCATCGAAATCTATCAGCCCAAAGGCAGCCGTGATGTATCACCCCTGGCCGAAGGTTCCGCCGAGTTTGTGCCGCAAATCCGCGCGCAAGCTGAGATCGCCATAACAGAGGCCGATGTGGTGGTGCTGCTCACCGACGCAGTGCACGGTATCACCGCTGCCGATGAACATATCGCCGAGATTCTGCGACGCAGCAAGAAGCCGGTCCTTGTGGCGCCCAACAAGGCCGATAACTTCGACCGTGCGCAAGATGCATTGGAGTTCTACGGCTTGGGGATCGGCGATGTCTTCCCAATATCGGCGCTGCACGGCATAGGCACCGGCGACTTGCTCGATGCGATAGTCGAAGCGCTTTCGCACCGTCCACCGGATGTAGAGGAAGATGAGGACGACGACACGATCAAGATTGCCATAGTCGGACGGCCCAATGTGGGCAAGTCTTCGCTGCTGAACAAACTGTTGGGCGAAGAACGCGCCATCGTAAGCCCCCTTGCCGGCACCACGCGCGACGCGCTCGACACCCATCTTGTCTGGAACAAGATGCCCATCACGCTTATCGACACGGCAGGCATCCGGCGGCGGGGACAGATCGAGCCGGGGGTGGAGAAATATAGTGTGCTGCGGGCGCTGAAGGCGATCCAACGCGCGGATGTGGCCTTGCTCCTCATCGACGCGGTAGAGGGCGTGACCGCGCAAGATTTGCACGTGGCGGGGATGATATTGGATGAATACCGAAGCGCTGTGATCGTGGTCAATAAGTGGGATGCGGTAGAGAAGGACAACTATACGATGGTTGTCTATGAGAAGCGCATCCGTGACAAAATGGATTTTCTAAGCTATGCGCCGGTGATATATATATCCGCCTTAACGGGGAAGCGGGTCGGGCAAGTGATCGAGACGGCGGTGCGGATGCAGGAAGAGCGCATGGTGCGTGTGCCGACGGCGGCGTTGAATAAGATCGTGCGCGAGGCGATGGCACGGCAGGCGCCGCCGAGCAAGGCAGGTAAGCGTCTGAAGGTGTTCTATGCATCACAGGTTATGGTGGACCCGCCGACCTTTCTGTTCCACATCAACGACAAGCGTCTCTTACACTTCTCGTATGAGCGCTATCTAGAGAACCAAATCCGTCGTCATTACCCATACACGGGCACGCCCTTGCGGTTTAGCTTTAGAGAGCGCGGCAGGAAGGGTTGATGTGGGTCATGTGCGGGGCACGATCAGGCCCTTGAGGGCATAGACATTCGCCCGCGCCCGGCGGCCTTTTAGCTTCATCATGCCCAGCGGCTCTACCCGGAGCTGCTGCCCCAGCGCCTTGACCACACGTTCTTCGAGAAGCACTTGCCCGGCGCTGGCGCGTTCTTGCAAGCGCTTTGCCAGGTTCACCGTATCGCCGATGGCCGTATAGTTCATGATGCGTTGTGTGCCGATATTGCCCACAACCGCCTCGCCTACGCTGACACCCACGCCGAAGCTCAGAGCGTGTTGGTCCTGCCTCTGCGCGCGCCGATTGCGTTTGGCGACCGCCTGTTGAAGGCTGAGCGCGGCATCGACCGCACGCAGGATGTGGTCGGCTTGGGGTTCGGGCGCGTTAAAGAACGCCATCACTGCATCGCCCATGAACTTATCGAGCGTGCCGCCGCGCGCCATGATAATGTCACCGGCCAGGGTGAAATATTCGTTGAGCAGCTCAACCACGCTCTCCGGCGGCATCTTCTCGCTGAAGGCCGTATAGCCCCGAATATCGGCAAACAAAACGCTGACAATGTGGCGTTGCCCGCCCAGACTAAGGCCATCGGCTTGCCTGAGAGCATGGTCTACCACCGATGGACCAACATAGCGCTCAAAAGCGCCCTGGATGTGCTGCTTCTCGCGCTCTTTGGCGGCTTCGAGCTGGCTAAACAGCTTGGCGTTCTGGATCGCGACGGCAGCATAATCACCCAGCGCGCCGAGCAAGGTACCGTCGTGTTCGGTGAAGGCGCGGTCGATGTCTAGGTTATCGACGCCCAACACACCGACAATCTCGCGGCCCAGCTTCAGCGGGGTATAGAGCAAAGCCCTTGATGTGCCTTCGAGGCTGCCGGCGACCGCCAGCTCTTTAGGGTTAAGCATCACCGGTCGGCCTGTCTGGATCGCTTTGTAGGCCGTCTTCACGGTGGCGCGCTTATTGGCAGGGCGCGCGCCCGCGTCGCCCTTGAGCCGAATTGCGCGGGTATAAAGCTCGTTGCCGTGCAGCATCATCAGGGTGCCCTGGTCGGCGCCGGTAACGTAGACTGCTGCGTCTACGATGCGGGTAAGCAGCTTCCGGATGTTTAGCAGCGATGTGACGCTCTTGCCGACGCTGTAGAGCGCATTGAGTTCTTTGATGCGGCGCTGCATATCGCGGTTTGACTTCAACAGCCGTTCGGTGAGCGCCTCCTTCTCACGGCGCAGCCGGGTTTCGAGCAACGCGCGGTCGATGGCTTCGAGCATCTCGTCAACCGAGAAGGGCTTGGGTACATAGTCACGCACGCCGAGCCGGAACACTTTTACGGCGACATCTTCGGAACCGTGGAAGGTCATCAAGATGACGGGGATGTAGCATTGTCGTTCGCGCAGCGCCTCTAACACTTGTCCGCCGTCCATACGGGGCATCTGGAAATCTAACAAGATCAGGTCAGGCGATTCGGAGATTGCCTTTTCGAAACCTTCCTGTCCGTCACGTGCGACGGCGGCGCGGAAGCCGTTAGGACGCAGCACGTAATCGACCACGAAGTCGCGGTTTTCTTGTCCATCGTCAACGACCAAGATCAACTCGTTCGCCACATTCCCCTCACCCTAGCCTCTCTGTTGGGCCAGATAATTAAGATTGAATTATAGTATAAATGTAAACCCTTTTTTGTTTCGGCGCCAAACGCTCTTCTAACCTAACCCTGCCGGCATATTGCAGAGTCCAGGGGCCTTACGGCCCCCGGTAAAGAGTGTGGATTTGTTTTGTTGTGAGGTCTAATCTATCGGGTTGCCCAACACTGCTACCAGCAGATCGACACAGGCCTGCACGTCGTTGATGTCAACGGTCTCAGAGACCGTGTGCAGATAGCGCGTCGGGATAGAGATACAGCCGGAGGGCACCCCTGCCCGGCTCAGCTGGATGCCGGCTGCGTCGGTCGTGCCGCCGGGCAACACCTCTAGCTGGTACGGAATGCCGGCTTCCTCGGCACGCTTTATCATCAGGTCCTTGATGGCCGGCGGTACGATGTGGCCGCCATCGCGCACCTTGATCGCTGCGCCTTTGCCCAGCTCCACCGCCATCTTGATACCTTTGGGCGTATCGCCGGTGCCGGTCACGTCAACCGAGATGCCGATCTCCGGTTCGATGCCGAAGGCAGAGGGCCGCGCGCCGCGCAAGCCCACCTCTTCCTGCACCGTAAAGACAAAGTACACCTCATGTTTGCTTGCTCCCATCCGGCGCATCGCCTCGATCATCACCGCGCAGCCGATGCGGTCATCCAAGCTCTTGGCGATGATACGGTTGCCGCGCACTTCCATCGGGCGCACAAAGCCCGCCGCATCCCCCACCCTGATGCCGGGGTCTGCGTCTGTGCCGGTGCTTACATCGATATAGAAATCTTTTATGTTCGGCGTGCTGCTCCAGTGAAAACCATCCGCGCTGAGGGTGCCGAGCGTGCCGTTTTCGAAGCGGACCCGGTTTGAGAGCAGGGCCGGGGTGCGCAGCCCGCCGATATTGGCGAAGCGCATAAAACCCTTCTCGTCCACATGGCTTACCATCAATCCGATCTCATCCATGTGTGCGGCCACCATGATCTTCTTACCGCCGCGCCCCTTGCGGCAGATCAGGTTGCCGAGCGGGTCTACGCGGACCTCGTCCGCCAGGTCTTTCACCTCTGCTTCGATGAGCGCGCGCACTTTATGCTCGAAGCCAGAAGGCCCCCATGCCTCTACCAGTTTCTTGATTAGCTCTTTCAAGTTCTTTCTCCCTGTTACATTTTGTTGGGTTGTGTTGCTCGCTGCCTTCACCGCGCCAGAACGGATGGCGTGAACGCCATAAGCGCCTCACGCATCAAGCGGACGGTGTTATCGAAGTCGTCCAGATGCATGATCGCCGCCGGGCTGTGGATATATCGGCAAGGCACCGCCACCACCGCCGACGGCACGCCCTCGCGCGTTAGATGGATCACACCGGCATCGGTGCCGCCCGCGCCCGGCGCTTTGAACTGGTACGGGATATCGTGCTTTGTCGCCGTCTCGATCAAGTGATCGACCAAGCGTCGGTCGGCGATAACCGAGCGATCCATCACGGTGATGGCCGGGCCGCCGCCCTGTCGGGTGATCGGTGAGCGGTCCTCGTCCGGTTCTTGAGGCAGATCATTGCAGATCGTGCCTTCCAGCGCAAAGGCTACATCGGGTTTGAGCGCGTGTGCTGCGACCCTTGCTCCGCGCAGCCCGACTTCTTCTTGCACCGTGAAGGCCGCCAGCAAGTCGAAGGGGAAGGGATCGCCGGTGAAGAGATCGATCAACACGGCACACCCGGCCCGATCATCAAAGGCTTTGCCGCGCACGGTCCTTGCGCTCAGCTCGACGAAAGGTGTATCGAAGGCTATGTAGGTGCCAAGCGGCGCTTTGCCTTCGGCTTCCGACTTTTTGCTTGTGCCGATGTCGATGCGCAGCGTTGGAGTTTTGGCGATGGTGCCGTAGTTCGGCCCCCAGGTCATATGGATGGGGGCTATGTCAACGACGCCGGGGAGCTTCTTTTTCCTCCCCACCACCACGCGACTGCCCGGTGTAACGACCGGATGGATGCCACCCACGGTGCGGAACTCCAGCAGGCCGTCACTGCCGTGATCGGTCACCATGAAGCCCACCTCGTCCATATGTGCGGCGATCATCACGCGCAGCGCATTCTTTTTTGTACTCTTCCGCGTCGCCAGGATATTGCCGATGCTATCGACCTCAATCGTGTCGGCGTGGTCTTTGATCTGCTTATAGATGACACGACGCACCTCATCCTCGGCACCGGAGACGCCGAAGGCTTCGGAAAGTTCTTTCAGGATCATGCGTCGTCCTCCTCTTTGTCTGCGTCTGCGTCCGGTTCGAGGTCTTTATCAGGGTCCCATACCAGCGTATCGACGAAGTCGGCTTCGAGGCCGGCGATAAACTCGGCCAACAGGCGTCCGGCCCGCTCGATATCCTTCAGATCGATCACCTCGACCGGTGTGTGCATATTGCGCACCGGGATACCGATCAGCGCCGTCGGGATACCGGCCCCGCTGATCTGAAGCACTGCCGCGTCGGTACCGCCGGGGCGTGGCTCCGGATCGACGTTAACCGTCATCTCCAAGCGCTCGGCAGCATCCATGATGGCCTTGCGCAGCTTGTTATGGTAACCCGGCCCCAGTCCCAGGGTCGGCCCACCGCCGAGGTCGAAGGTGTGGCCCTTCGTGCCGGGCTGCGAGGCGAAGGTCACGTCGAGGGCAATCGCCAGGTTGGGTTGATATTGGAACGCGATTGCGCGCGCACCGTGTGAGCCGACCTCTTCTTTGGTGGTCGCCACGGCCAGAACATCCCAGGCATGGTTGCGGCCTTGCAGTTGGTCGAGGCAAACGGTGATCGCCAGCACCGAGGCGCGGTCGTCGGTGGCTTTGGCGGCCACCCGGCTTCCCTGTAATTCGAGCATTGGCGCATCAAAGACCACCGGGTCGCCGGGGCGGACCAGCTCGGCGACCTCATCGGGCGGCAAGCCCAGATCGATCACCAGGTCTTCAAACTGTGGGTATTCATCGCGTTGCTTGCCCGATAGGACGTGCGGGGGCACGCTGCCCACATAGCCGGGGAGCGCACGCCCCTCTGCGCCGAACACCGTCACAGTCTGGCCCGGCAGGACGCAGCGGTCCATCCCGTCGAGGCTGTGGATGCGTACAAAACCCTTCTCTACCTTGCGGACGGTGAGTGATATCTCGTCCATGTGGCCGGCCAGCATGATAGAGGGGCGAGGTTTGGTGCCGTTGCCACGTTTGATGCCGATGACATCACCGAGCTTGCCGGCCTCCAGCGTATCGGTTAGCGGTTCCCAGGTCTCGCGCACCAGCGCAGCGGCTTGGTGCTCATAGCCGGGCGGCCCCTTCACGTTGCAGAATGCTCTAAGTGTTTCCTTGACGTCAATCAAATCATCCTCCTAGAAAATATTTAAGGGCTGGTCACGGTTGGTGTTGCCGTCTCGGTGGCGGTGGGCGTCCAGGTCGC
Source organism: uncultured Anaerolineae bacterium (assembly GCA_964544075.1). Classification (GTDB taxonomy): domain Bacteria; phylum Chloroflexota; class Anaerolineae; order Aggregatilineales; family JAFGMM01; genus JAFGMM01. Next base: position 1,311 of record CAZJBO010000096.1, on the reverse strand, counting down.
AGTCTCGCTGGGGGTAGGGGTGCCGGTTGGGGTTAGGGTGAGCGTCCAGGTCGCGCTAGGGGTGAGTGTGAGCGTGAAGGTGGGGGTAGATGTCCAGGTGAGCGTTGCCGTTGGAGTGCTGGTCGGCAAAGGTGTGCTTGTAAACACCGGTGTCGGCGTTGCTGTTGATGTCACGCTAGGTGTTGCGGTGTCTGTCGCCGTCATCGTCATTGTCAACGTCAGCGTAATCGGCGTCGCCGTCGGATACAATTGCGTGGGCGGCGGCGCGTAGGTGGGCGGTTGGAACTGACCGGGTGTTGGTGAGAGCGGTGCGGGCGCGGTATTGGTGAGCGTGGTGGCGGCGTGCGTCAGGGTGGAGAGCGGAAGCGGGTCGATGCCGCCGGTGTCAGATTTGTGCCCTGAGGCAAGCAGCAGAAACCCTACACAATAGCACGGCAGTGTGGCAACAATGGTTGCCAACAGTGCAACGTAGATCGTGCGCCGTTTTGCCTCGACTTCGTAGTTCATGCGCCACGTCCGCCTTTGAAGGTACCCACGTGCAAGGCCGATATTAAGTCAGGGGATGCTAGCATGGGCTGAAGTGCTTGTCAATGTAAGAAACTGCACGCATTTTGACGACGAACAACATACCGCGCAAGGTTTGAGGTTTCATTTGTGTTATTTGTGTTATTCGCGTTATTCGTGGTTAAAATCTTAGCATGATTATCAAAGCACTGCCCCGGCCCCAAGCCCTACTGCGCGTTTTTATAGCGCGGTCCACCGATCGCCGCTCCGTCGGTTTCATGCGCGCTCTAACCGTAATCCTCATCTTGCTCACGGCAGCATGGTTTATCACCCGGCTAACTAACGACAGCTTGTGGCTGGACGAGGCATGGAGTCTCTGGGCGACCGAGCCTGCCGCGCCCGGCGCAGTGTTGGAGCGCGTTATCAACGATGTGCACCCGCCACTATACTTCTTGCTGCTAGACCTCTGGGTCGGCGGCACCGGCGACTCGGAGTTGGCGGCGCGCTTACCTTCGGCGCTGATGGCTTTTGTATGCATGGCGCTGGTGTACCGCCTCGGCACGGCGTGGTTCTCGGCGCGGGCGGGAGTGGCGGCAGCGTTGGTGCTGGGCACATCGAGCTTCTTTGCCTATTATGCACACGAGGCGCGCATGTATATGCTCGTGGCGCTAACTACAACCGCCTCTATGCTCGCGTATGTGCGCTGGCTGCACCATAACAGCGCGCGCACCCGTTGGCTATACCTCGGCGCAACTCTGGCGCTGCTCTATACACACTACTTCGGCCTTTTGGTCTTGCCGGTACAAG
>CAZJBO010000095.1:0-8789 GCA_964544075.1 uncultured Anaerolineae bacterium | reverse complement strand
AACGACGCCAACACAATCGATGTCATTAGATAGCTTGGGCCGAGACGTCGTGCCAACATCGCGGTGAATGCCGCAGCCTCGCCGCCTTTGTCGGTGATTACGTTGCGCACCACACCGCCGACCTCCGGGTCGAGCACGGCGATCAGGCCCAGGCCGATGACGGCTATCACCAACCCGCTTAACGCTGCTATGCCGACCGAGACGGATAGCGCCCAGTTTAGGTGTCCACGCCCGCGCCATCGTTCGACCGCCAGGAAGAATGCGACGATGATGAGGAAGGGACCGAACATTACAAAGAACTGCTGAAACTGCGTCGGGACGATGGCGTTGGGCAGAAAGCCTCTGGCCTGTGAGCGGAAGCTAATAAAAAAGGGCAGGTAGAAGACCAAGCTCAACGCACCGATGACCACGCCAAAAAGCGCCACCTCCACCCAATCGAACCATGCTAACCGTCCTCGGCATACGATCAGGCGGCGCAGCAGCTCTGCGCTCACCATGAAGACCATATACAGCGGCCCATCAAGCAAGTTGAGCAGGATCAGCCCGCCGAGCACCAGCGCATAGAAGGTGATCTGGTAGCGGTCAAGGCCGCGCCGTCCTTCCAACACAAGGTTGAACGCCAGCCCCAGCGTCATTAGGCTAAAGGGCAGGGCCAGCACATGCGGGTGCAGATCGCCGAGCAAGAAGCTAAAGAAGGGGAATTCGTCGATAACTTCGCCGTAGGTGTTGCCGTTTAGATCACGGTCATGGAGAACCCGCGACGACTGGAACCACCACCAGTGCCGCCACCAGACGTGTGGTTTAGGCGTGGGGGGAAGCCCTTCATTATACTTTCTGACATCAAGCCAGGTGAAGAAGTCGCCCCACCGACCCTCGGTGCCGTTTGTGATAACGTTTGCTATTTGAGCCGGTTGCATCGTGGCGATATGGGGGCTGTGTTCCAAATCCGGCGCGGCGCCCCCGTTGAGGTCCACTGCCGCATGACAGCCCTGGCAGTGATCTACATAGAGAAGTTGTGCTCTATCCGGATCGTTGGGCGACGTGCCTCCTTGCCAGCTTTGGACCAGCGCGGCCAGTTCGTCGGCTTCTGCGGCGGTGATCTGGTCGGCAAGGCTCGGCATACCGGACTGCTGGCTCCATACCAGCTGTACCAGCCCGCCCAGGTTGCCAATACCGATCACGAAGAGCGGCCCCAGGAGGGCAAGCAGCGTGGTGTTGGTATGGCGGGCCGTGGTATCGCGGCGACGGCGGGCGCTCTGCAGCAGGTTGTATACCAGACTATAGGCCGCAGTGCCGGCGAGCGCGAAGAACAGCGCGATCGCCAGGTTGAACGCCGTGCCGCTCACCACACCGGAGAGGTTCGCCAGGGATGCAATCATCACGTATCCGAGGTAGTAGTAGCTAATTGCATAGCCCGACATCCAGGGGTCGTTTGGAGGGAAGTGTGTGCTGCGGCGGATGGCGTTAATAAAGGCCATCTCCATTGGCTTCTCGGTCGCGGCGATGTTGGGGTCATAGGCACGCACGACCGCCCAGCCGAAGAACATCAGCGCGAAGACCAGCTCGGCCATGAGCACCACACGCCAGTGTGTGCGCAGCCACGTGCCCATATCCACAGGCGCTTCTTCTTGGGCGTGCAGTTTGAAGTAAGCCGTCGTCCCTAACGCCAACACGATCAGCCAGGCGAGAATAATGCTGCCGGTATCGTTGCGCAACATGCCCAGGCTGCCCAGGAACCAGAGGGTGAAGGTGGTAAGCAGCATCCCGGCAGGCCGTGCGAGCGCGTAGCCTCGGTCGGGGAGACGGCGCATCAGTCGGTACATCAGCGGCCACGCCGCAAGGCCCGCCAGGGTGACCAAGAGCCACCAGATCACAATCTCGTGGCCGGAGCGATAGAGCCATATGCGGAAAACTTCGAGTGCGTTCATCGCTTAGCCCTTTACTTCGTAGATCACAGTATCGCCCTGTTCGTATACCCGCACCAGCAGGTTGGCCCGCGCCATCGCCTCGAACTTCGCCAAGCCTGCCGGATCATAGCTCGCGCGTTCGACCCTCCCGACGATGATGTACGATACATCGTAGCGCTGCAAAAGCGCCCAGACAGCCTTAACGTCTCTATCGTTATACATGGTAGCAATATCGCCGGCGCGGTTCCATATCTGGGTTTGTGGCACCGCCGCGCGCTGCTGGCGCTGGTGCCAATTCCAGCCAAGCACGGTGGGCATCCCCGTATAGATAGACACGCGCGCGCCCCAATGATACTCACCCAGGTGTGCTTCTAAGATAACCGGTGTGCCCTGGATGTTCTCTTGCAGCCAGCGGATGGCATCATAGTCTTCCTTCAGGTCAAAGTATACGCCGTTCTCGCCGTGCAGGGCATATCGCATATAGGCCATGCCGTCGAGGGACTTAGGCGCGTCGTGCGACATGCGGTCGGTGAACTTGCCGTGGGTCGCCGTGATGGGGAACAGCGCACCGATTGTTATCAGCAAGCCCAAGATCGCCGTCCATAGCACGCGCGGTGTCGTATACCAGCGGTCTGCTGCACGGATCAGCCAGGCTACCGCCGCGCCGCTCACCACGCTGAAGATCAACCACACCTGGATGTAGAACTTAAAGATTGTGTTCTGCCGTCCGATGTCGCCGACCAATACGACAAACTCTACACCGATGGTGAGCGCCAGCGCCAATACGATGCCTGCCAGCACGCTTTGCTTCTCGCGGCCCTGCCCACGCCGGAAGAACAACAGCGCTGCCCCGAACAAGAGCGGTACGGATACCAACAGAGACTCATAATGCTGCTGTCGGAATGCACCGGTATTGTGGTCGAGGATGATATCGGTGGACAGACCGACGAACGCCAGATAGACCGACGCCAAGAACATCAGGCCTGCCAGCACGATCAGGCTCACAACCCACCACAGTTTACCCTCCAACGCCGATATACGTGTCTTGCGCAGCCACACCACAGTCTCCCAGAGCAGAAAACTGGCGACGATGAACAGGAAAATACCGTGCATATCGAGATAGGCCCAAAGTGGGGTCACATCGCCGCTTTGGTAGAACTCTATCTTGCTGTACGCGCTCCCGAACCATAGGTTAAAGGGCAGCACCGCACAAAGCGCCATGCCCAGAAAGATAAGCGTCTCCCCCACCCAGCGCAGCGCCAGGCTCTTTAGCGGGGCTGCGATGCGTAGGAAGCGTAGTGCTGCCAGCCCCACCACGCCGACCATTGTGATCGTTATCCAGCCCACGAAGTCGTTCTTGATGACGGTGAGCATAGTTGTGCCCAACACAAACAAACCACACAATACGATCAATAGCGCATCCCCGGCGTGCCGGTTTAGCCAAGCCCACGGCGTGCGACCGCTTGCGTGTTGGAGGCGCAGCAGATTGGTAAACGACAGGGCTATCACTGCGACCAGCAAATATGTGATCCAGTCCCAGTGGTTGGTAGGGTCGAGCACCCCCACCGACAAAGCCCCGACCGCCAGCGCCAGCAGGTCTAAGCCACACCCGCGCTTATGCTCGGCGCTCTGCACTCGCCCCAGCGCCCAGGCCAGCACCAGCAAAGTGATCGGCATGGCGATCATGTGGGCGTGGAGGTCGGCATAGATGAAGGTGAAGTAAGGGAATTCGTTGATCGCGTTGCCGGGGAAGACCTCCAGCACACGGCTGGGCTGCCAATACCAGCGGTGCGGCGCGACCTGTAGCACCCCGCCGCCGAGCACCTTGCCGAGGCCATCGACGATATGGGCAAGCGATGGCATCGCCTGACCGTGCTCAGGTGACCATCCGCCGGTTTGCGCCAGCCCGCCCATGATGACGCGCACCGTATCCAGATTGCCCAACACCACCGCGAACACCAGCGCTGCCGCCCCCCCTATCCAGGGGTTCGCATAACGGCTAACCCGGCGGTTCATCCCGTCGCGGGGATGCCGTGCTTTGAGGCCCTCCACCAAGTTGAAGCCGAGCGAGAAGGCCCCGATGCCGGTGCGGGCATAGAGCGTCGGCACGATCAAGTTGTATGCAATCGCGGGCGGAATCTTCAGCAGCAGCACCGGCGCGCCCACGATCACGTAGCCGAAGTAATAGTAGTTGATGTATCCCCCGGCAAACCAGGGGTCGAGCGGCGGGAAGCCTGTGCTGCGCAGCACTGCGTTCATGTAGGCGAAGTCCATAGGCTTCTCGCCGCCGAAGCTGTTGTGCCAAAGGTCGGGGTTATTTAGACGCACGTATACCCAGAACAGGTAGAGGGCAAGCGTGATAACCTCAACGATGAGCATACGCCGCCAGTGTGTCTTGACGAAGGCTTCGAGTTCTTGCCAGTGTGCGACTGTCAGCACTATGCTAAACATGCCCAAGACTACGAACGCCAACGTAACCCCTGCCGCGTTCCATAGTGCGACTCCCGCACTGGCTGCCAGCCAGGGCAGCCAGCCGATGACGATCAACCCCAGCACCTTCGCCAGAGGGTACGCGCGGTCCGGCAGGCCCGGCAGCACTGCGAACAAAACCGGGAAGGCCGCCCAACCAAGCGCGACCATGAGGCCCCACCACAGCGCGATTGCCAATGCGTCGTTAGTCGCTAGGGGACCCTCCGAGTCGTAGCGTTCGGCCCAGGTGCCGCCGCCGGTTTGTTGCTGCCAGAGCGCGTCGGGGAGGGAAAGCTGCGTGGGGTTCACGCTGGCGGCATCGGCGCGCGGCTGCCCGTTGGCGAGCACCGCGTTTAGGTCAATCTCCTCCAGGATGGCGCGCGCGTTCTGCGGGTCATAGCGTTCGGTGCGGCGGAAGACCATCACAATGGGGTGGTCGTAAACATGGAAGGCTTCTTCGGCGCTCCGGTCGTTTAGTTCTATCGGCCCGATGCTGGGGAAGGAATAGAAGGCTTGGTCTAGCTCATAGCCCAGCGCGCCGGAGAACAGCGCTTTGTAGTAGTGGATGCTCATAGGCCAGCGCACGGGGTTGCGCGAGAGCGAATCGTAGAAGCGGTTGCTGCTGATCGTGAGATAGTCGGTATGGTCGAGGCAATAGAGCATAATATCGCGTTTGGCGGTGAGGTCGTGTGCGTAGGCGTCTTCGTAGAACATAAACATCTTAAGGTCTTGGTAGAGGTTGCCGAAGCCGCTTTTGCCATCCACGCTATAGGGTATGGGGTCGTCCCAATCGCCTTCGGTAGCGACGATCGCCCCGGCGGTGGTGATGGGTCCGCCTGATACCGCTTGCACGATCGCATAATAACTTTGCCCGGCTTCCAAGTACACCGGCGGCTCAAGCGCTATTTCGACATAGCCGCCCAACGGGTGTGCCGCCGCGCCAAACTCCCCGCTGATCTGGCCTTCGGTCAGCACGTCCATCCCTGCTACATCGGTGGCGAGCACCACACGGAGGGTCTCTGTGCCGGGGTCGTGGTTGGGGTCGCCGAGGTGGGGGACGAAGACGCTATCGACCGTCCCGCTTTCGGGTGCGGTGAAGGCGAGCGGATATGGGATGCCATCATCGAGACGCGATGCGCCCGCGATGAGTTCGGCATCGGTGTCGAGCGCAGTATCGGTGTCGCCGGCCTCACGCTCGGCTTGCTTCCAGTTTCCGTTGGGGATTGCCAAGTTCACCAATGTGCGCGTGCCGTTGTCTCCGTCGCCTTTGATGTAGAAGCCCAGGTCGCCGGGGACGTTATCATAGAACCAGCGCGAAGCTGCGACGCGCGTGAGGGGACGCCGGTAGATGCCGGTGAAGCCGTATGCGTAGAGCAGGGTTAAGATCAGTACGGTTATCAACAGCCCCGTTGCACCGATGGTGGCGAGCGTGTGCTTGTTCGCTTTTGAGGGCCGCGCCCTCAAGCTCACGCCTGGGCCTGGACGCGCATATATGGGCAAAGCCCGATGATAGAAGCCTTCTCGTGCCAGGCGCAAGAGTTCCAACAGCGCCCAGGCTGCGAAGATGCACAGCATGGGGTAGAGGATGACGTAGTAACGCATACTCATCACCCACTGTCGGCCCTGCCAGCCAAAATAGATAAGAATCCATGCCGCCGGGAGCAGTGAGCGGGTCCAGTCTTCGCGTCCGCGCAGCACGCGCCAGACGCCCCATGCCCAGCCCAGCCATGCCAACATCCCCAGCGGGACGCCCAGGCCCCATCTGACCATGTTCTCCAGCGCAAAGAGATATGGGGTACGGCAGGCCCATTGGTGGTTCGGGGGGAAATCGGCCTGGCCGGATACCTGGGCCTGTACGGTGCGTATCTGGCTTATCCAGGCGCTGTTAATCCCCACGTTGAAGAAGCTGGGGCCTTCAAAGGCATAGGGCATAGCGATGCGGAAGACGATGATTGATACCACCCCTCCCAGCACCAGCAAGCCGGAAGCGCGTCTGAAGATGCGCCAACGTTCGGCGTCTGGGACGTCAAGCTCGAAGGCCGGCAACATCCGCACGATCGCCGCGAGCACAAGCATCCCCGCCAGCGGTAGTACATTGACGCGCGAGGCCATCGCTGCGCCGAATGAGAGGCCGAACAGCACATAGTCAAACCAATAGTCTTCTCTGCACAAGAGTACGCGCACGGCAAACCACATTGTCAGGGCAACCATGAGCGTGGTGAAGGCATCTACGGTGGCGAAGTGCGATAGCTGGATGGGGAGCACGGCGCCGGTGTAGAACATCGCCGCGAGCAGACCGGCCCACTTGCCGTATAAACGCCGCCCGATGGCAAATGTCACGAGGATGGTAAGCAGATCGGATAGGGCCGAGACGCTGCGCCCGATCATGTAGATACCGCCGTATTGCAGGTGCGCGGGGTCGTGTTTGATATCGGCGACGATGGTTGCGACCAGCTTCACGGCAAAGATCGGGAGGTCGCCGTATACATAGAAGCCGAAGCCGTTGTTATTGGGGTTGAAGCGGGAATGTGCCGTATCGAAGTAGTTGAAGGGATAGTTGGGGTCGGTGGAGGTGGCCTGGAGGCGGGAAGTAACATCGGTGAGGAAGCGTTCGTCGGGGTGTAGATGAGTGCCCTCGTCCCAGTCTTGGCCCGCGAAGCGGAAGTATGCGCCGGCGAGCATGGTCATCGCCAGCAGCACGGCGATGAGAAGGTTCACGCGGGTGAAGAGGGGCGCGGTTGCTTGGTTTGGTTCGGTCGGTGTGGTTTGGTCGTCAATCATAGGGTGTTTTTACTTTACGTGCTTTTATCGGTTGTGGTCAAAGGTTGACGTGTTCTCGTCTGTATATCTGCTCTCGGCTACCTGCCGTAGTGCGAGAAAGGCTTCTTTGAGCGCCTGTCTTACCGCACTTTCAGGTTCCTTTAGCACAAGCTGTTGATAGGCTTCAAGAAACTCCAACCGTAGTCGGTGGAATAGGTGTAGACAATGTCGGAGGAAACCAATACAGTCGAGAATAACAAACTCAATGCCGCCTGTTGGAGCGTACAAGCTCTGTGCATACCTCGTCACATCCTCATCGATTTTCTCAGTTGTGATGAAGATATAGTTATCAACTCGATTGAGGTTCCTAACCTTTTGTAGGGCACGGTCGACATCATCTTTCGTGACTTGTTTCATTTTCATCTCATAGCTCGTTACAACTTTACCATCACCGACGAGCATGATTTCCAGATCGCCTAATGCTCCTGTTTGTTCATCAGCCGCATTGTGAGCTTGAAGTGGTAGTATCCGTTCGCCTAATTTCTCGGCTGCTGCTTGGTAAGCTGCTGCTACAACTAAAACAGGGAGACGGGATGTATTCGTGAGGCCGATGTGTTGTTGAACTAAGCTCACTATGTCTTCGGAAGATAGTGTAATCTCATCTTCCGATTGTTCCAGCGCATCAAGTAATGAAGAGATGCGTCGTTGTTTTTCATATTTCAACACCAGAAGATTTCTGATTGTTTCAACCAGCAAACATTCGGCAGAGAGATAGCCCGCCTCGACATAATTTAATAGCGCGATTATGTATTCATACAACTTTGCTGGTCGTCCACCCAAGTTTATGCCAGGTACTAAAGCAATGTTTTTGGTGCGAAATGCAGGTGTCAGGAATGCAGTTGTAGATGTACAAGGCAGGTTATAGTTGTTTATAAGTGATATTACATAACGTTCGTCGTATGTTCTGCCGGAATAAGAGTCGTTGCCTAAATTTGCGTAAGGTTTGCGAATATCAACTAAGGGATTGTGCACTTTTGCCAGACTGCAAGCTAACAAAGCTCGAATACCTGATCGAGTTTGTGATCTACAAACATAATCGATTTTCTCTCTGATTTCCTCATCGTCAACAAAGCTCTTGCTGCTGTGATTTGCTGCTTGGTGATAGGCATGTTCAAGGATTCCTGATGGTGTCTGATCTTTCATTCACCCTTCTCCTTTCTCATAAACTACAGCAGCTTTGGTTTGTAGTTTGTCCATAATATCTCTTGTCGCAGTTTTTTGACAGAATGCGTGTTTTTTACAGGGGACTCAGTACAATACCAATCCTCATAAAGTGCGTCCATCAAAGCACCATGATAACCGGATATAGCGACCATACCTTTTACTGAATGTAAAACCTCGGCAAGTTCCAAGTGTTCTTTGTCTGTCATCTCATAACCATAAGCATTGCGATCACCCCGCGAGTCGTGGGGGTAAGGCGGATCACAATAGAATAGAGTTTTCTCACTGTCATAACGCCGAATAACCTCAATCGCCGGGGCGTTTTCAATCTGTACTCTTAAAAGTCTCTGGACGATCTCAGAAAGACCTTCTACGCTGCCCAACCACCTAGAAACAGCCCCTGCCATGTTTGCCCTACTTGTCAAACGACAG
>CAZJBO010000094.1:0-8929 GCA_964544075.1 uncultured Anaerolineae bacterium | reverse complement strand
GTCCACTTGAGGTGCAGATGGCACACGCGCACGCACGGCTGCGACCGGGCGTGGTATACCTCGCACCGGGGGGCGTCCACATGGAGATCGACGCTCACCACCGCGTCCGTCTGATACGCGCGCGCGGTGCACATCGCCACCAACCATCGGCAACCGTCTTGCTCGACTCGGTGGCAAGGGCGTATGGGGAAGCGGCGATCGGCATCATCATGACCGGCATGGGCGACGACGGCGCGGCAGGGCTGCGTGCGATGCGCGCAGCGGGGGCATACACCCTGGCGCAAGACGAGAAAAGCTGCGTCGTCTTTGGGATGCCCGCCGAAGCGATCGCGTGCGGCGCGGTCGAGCGGGTTGTGTCCTTAGATGATCTGGCAGCAGCAATCGCGGAAGTATTGTAAAATGGAAGTGAAGGAATGTTAGGAAATTCTAACCTCAAATTATGTTGGTATCGGTATAGAGGGGGTATCTAATATGGTACCGGCGGTTTTACTTGTCGAGGATAGCAAAACACAAGCCTACCAGATTAAAGAAACGCTGGAGAGCGTCGGCCTAGAGGTTACCATCGCATACGATGGCCCCGAAGGTATCCGCTCTGCCATCACTAACCCGCCCGCGTTGGTTGTATTGGACGTAAAGCTGCCCACAATGGACGGGTTCCAGGTCTGCCGCCGCCTTAAGATGCACCCGGCGACAAAACACGTCCCGATTATCATGTTGACCGAGAAGACCAGCGCCGAGGCTACCATGACCGGCTTGAGCGCGGGCGCGGATGACTATATCCCTAAAGATATCTTTGCTACCGAACACCTCATCACCTCGCTACAAGAATTAGAGGTTTTGTAGTGAAGCATTTATTGCACTTCCTCGGCTTCGCTCGGAATGCTGCGCACCAGACCCCACAAGGGCCTAAGGCCCTTTGTGTGATACAACAGCGGAAGTTAGTGAACGCGGGTCCGCGCCGGAGGCATACATGAAACTGGTGAACATACCGCCTGTGATGTCGGTTGACATCGAAGACAGCATGGATATTATGATCGCACGCGATACAGCGCGCCGTGCCGCCAGCCTGTTGGGGTTCAACACCTCGTGCAAAGCACAGCTCGCCGCTGCGGTGGCCGCCCTCACCGAGACTATACTCAAGGCAAGCAATGAGGGTATCATACATTTGAACGGTGTGCAGAGCGGCGCAAAGATCGGGATACAGGTCTCGTGTGAGGCCGCATGGCTACGTAACGCACCGCGCGCCGTATCGGATGCCTTACACGATAGGCTTAGCAAAATGGTCGATAAAGTCGATATTGTCGAGCACGACCCACCACGGATAAGCATGTTATTCTGGTTGTCGGCATCCCGGCAAGTCAAGGAAGGGTGAGCGTGGCCGAGGACAAGGACCGCATCCTATTGGTTGGACAAGATGAAGAATTGCGCCGCACAGTGTCGGAGGTGCTCGAAGGTACCGGGCGCTACCTAACGGTCGAGGCGAGCACCTTTGAGGGTGCCTTGAGCGAGATTTTGCTCGGCACCTTCTCGCTGGTCGTCACAGAGACCGAGCTGCCCGACCTGAGCGGCATGGACTTGCTCGCCGTGGTCAGCGGACTGCGGCAGGGCACCCCTGTGATGTTAATAGACGACGATCTATCGGCAAAATCTGCGGTTGCATCCATTCGGTTGGGAGCATGTGATTACCTGTATAAGCCCATCAACCTAGAATTCCTCGTGATGCAGATCGAACGGCAAATTGATCTGTATCACCACGCGGCCCTATCCCCGCTGCCCGAAGAGGTCAAACCGATCCCCAAAGCCCCCCGTGACCGCGAACGTCGGCTCAACCGCGCCACACGCGGCGCAGCGTTAGTCTTGGGCCGCAAGCAGTTCAAGGCGGTGAACCAAGAACTCTCGCGCCTTCTGGGACATATCCGCGCGCACTTCGTCGGACTCATAGATGCGGACGGCAATCTGGTCGGCGCAGCCGGCACCCTCGACCGCTATGATTTGGTGCTCCTGACCCAAGCGCTTTCTATCGACCCCAGCGCAACCAGCACCCTGGCGCACATCCTCCACGAAGAAAAATTCCACTCGACCTACCTGGAGGGCGAGCAGAGCGGCGTATACATTATTGAAATACAGGAACCCTATCTGCTATCGCTGGCCGTGATCTGCCCGACCGACGTCAAAGCCGGGATGGTGTGGCTCTATAGCAAGCGCACCGCCGAAAACATCGCGCGGGTGCTACAATCCAGCGCCAAGCGCCCACTTTCCAGCCGGCTCAGCTCCTAACCGCGCGGCGTCACGCCTAACCCAGGGCCTTCAGGCGGGCGTATCACACCGTCGGTGCCCATCAGCGCGCCCACAAATGGGTCGTCGGACACCAACAAATTGCCGTCCAGGTCGGCGTAGTCAACCAGGGGGGCAAGGTGTGCTGCCGCGCTCACCATGACCGAAGTCTCGACCGTGCAGCCCAACATAACCTGCATCCCAAGCCCCCGCGCGATCTGGACCATACGCCACGCCTCGCGCAGCCCTCCCGCCTTCGCCAGCTTAATGTTGATGCCGTCCACCGCGCCGGCAAGCGGCATGATGTCTTTCGATGTATGTACAGATTCGTCTGCGATCAGGGGCGGTATATCGCCCGCCAGCCGGTGACGCAAGCGGTGCCAACCCTCGACGTCGTGCCGCGCGATGGGCTGCTCGACAAACAACAGATCATACCGCGCCAAACGTGGTATGATCGCGGCGGCTTCGTCTACGCTCCAGGCAGAGTTCGCATCCACACAGAGCCTGGCGTGCGTCTCCGCGTCGGCGATGTGCACGATCGCCTCGTCGGTCTCCAGGCTGCCGCTGCCGAGCTTGAGCTTGAGGATCGGGTAACCGGCGGCCTCACGCAGCTTCGCACGCAGCGAGGCCGCGTCATCTTCCAAGCCGATCGTAAACGAGCTAAGCGGCGTGCGTGCGGGGTTCAGCCCCCACAAGCGATAAAGCGGCGCGCCCAAGCGCCGCCCGGCCCAATCGTGCAAGGCGACATCGAGTGCGGTGCGCGCGGCGAGAGGGCCGGGCGGCAGGCGTTCGAGGATGTCTTCGCGCAGCGCCAGATCATCGCCCAGCGCAGCGGCAACCTCCGGCGACTGTACATAAGCCATCACCTCATCCGTCGTCGTGCCATAATAGGGCGGCAACGAAGCCTCACCATATGCGCCGTCGAGCGAGACTATCACGTTCTCGCGGGTGGCGCTGACGCCGTGCGCTATCTTGAAGGGCGTGCGCAAGGTAAGAGTCACGGGTTCGGCGTGCACCGTTATCGAGCTGACCATATATACCGCCTATATCCGAACTAAGCAGGGGGGAACCATTGTGCCTCGAACCACTCGAACAGCTCGTGAGCACATGAGAGAACAATGCGTGCGACTGCCTGACGGCGTCGGGGCGAGAAGGCATGGATATATACAAAGGCCCGCTCCACGATAAAGACCAGATAGTCACCACGCCAGCGTACATCCGTCCACAAGAAAATCGGGGTATTATCCTTCTCTGCCAACGCCCGGTGCATGTTATCTAACCATGTTCGCTTGCGCGCGTGGGTCAGACCACACAGGTCGAATTGCAAACCCAACATTGCCATGAGATAAAAGGTCACCGTAGTCTCGACATTTTGGCTGTGCCCGCTGACCTCAAAGGTCAACCCCGCCGCGTCGTCTTGCGTGACCAGCACAGCAGAGCGGTAATGCGGCGCCACGATACCCTTGCCCGGCCACTGCTTCAGGACAGACATAACCGGCGCACCGGCGAAGCGTCGGGGCAGCTGGCTTGCATCGGCAAGGAGGCTTTCGAGTATCGCGCGTTCGGTCTCGACGGTATCTGATGGTCCGGTCTGTGGTTGGCGAGATAAATCAGTCATCAATGTGCACCTATATATATACCCTCAGTCGTCTTTGAATTATGTAGTGTCGAGGGTACGAAGTCAAACTACGCGGCCTGCCGCCTGAGATTAAAACCCCAGGCCGAGCAGCTGCGTGCACGTGCTATAATCACACACGCAAAGCTGCGAAAGGAACACATACCCATGAACACCGAACCCACCGAAAGCATGAGCTATGGCCCTGTGTCCGTATCCGCCGAACCCGTCTACGCTTGGGCGAAAGCCCACGCGGGCAAGTTCGACCTGTTCATCAACAACGAATGGGTACCCCCCGCCGGTGCTGCGTATGTCAACAAGGTCAACCCTGCCGGCGGCCCGACAATCGCGCAGACGGCACAAGCCGACGGCGGCGATCTCGACAAAGCAGTGCACGCCGCGCGCGACGCCTTTGCCGCTTGGCGCGATACGCCGGGGCAGATACGCGCTGCGCACCTTTACGCGCTCGCCCGCCGAGTCGAAGCGCAAGCCGAACGCCTGGCCCGGCTCGTTTCAATAGAAAGCGGCCTGCCCATCCGCGCCGCCCGCGCCACGATAGACCGCACCGCCCGACGCTTTGCATATTATGCAGCATGGGCACAGCGCATGGCCGAAGAACCGGGCAATACATCCCCTTTGGGCGTATGTGCCGTGGGTCTACCACAGACCGCGCCCGCCCTCGCGTTGGGCAACACGGTTGTGCTTATGCCACCCGACGGCGCAGAGCTGCTTGCGCTGGCGATCGCGGAGCTTGCCCAAACAAGCAAGCTGCCGAGCGGCGTCCTGAACGTCATCACCGGCGCCGACGCTGCCACCCATCCGGATATTGACCATAGGGCCAAGCGCTCCGACACCGGGGTGGTGTACATCGTGCTCGAAGATGCCGATCTCGACAGCGCTGCCGAATGCGCCGCCGAAGCCGCATGTAAGGGCGGCGCGGGCCTGCTGGTACAAGAGGGCATCGCCGAGCGGTTCTTCGCCAAACTGCGCGCGCGCCTTGCCGCGCTCCGGATAGGCGACCCACTCGACCTCTGCACCGATCTGGGCGCGGTCGGTGGAGCGGCACAGCGCGACACGCTCGAACGCTTGGTCGCATCCGCCACGCGCACCGGCGCAGTCTGTTGGCAGCCCGCCAACGCGCTGCCCGATGCCGGCCAATTCTTCCCACCGACCCTGCTCACCGACGTACCGGACCTGTCGCCGGACGCCGGACCCGTGCTGGCAGCACAGACCTTCCGCAGCCCGGCAGAGGCAGCAGCATTAGCGCCGAGCGGTGGTCGCATCGGCCTGTGGAGCGAGAACATCGGCGCAGCGCTGGATATGGCAAAGCAGGTGAGGGTAAGCACGGTATACATTAACCGTGCCGCCGCTCCCTTCGACACAAGCTACGAAGTTTTGTCGGTATATCTACGCCCGGCAGAGGCCCCTATACTCAAGCCGAGCACACAGGGCACAGAGGCAAGCCCGATGCACTATATCGATGGGCGGCACATCGAACCCGGCAGCAGAGATATAGATAAAGCGCTTGCGGCAGCGCGCGCGGCAAGCGTCGCGGACCCGGCCCGGCTGCTTCATGCCCTGGCCGAGCAGATAGATGACACACAAGCCGTCGAATGTTTACGCCGTTACGCGGCGTGGGCCGACACCTTCACAATAGACGCACCGGCTTCTGCGCTGGCGGTATACGAAGCGCGCGGTGTCATCGGGGTTGCCTACCCCGAAGGGGCCGCGCTTTCGGTCTGCGTGACGCTGGTTGCCCCCGCGCTGGCGATGGGCAACCGAGTGATCGTGGCCGCAGCCCCAACGCACGATACAGCGCGCTTCTACGCTGCGCTCGACAACGCGGAGGTGCCGCCGGGCGTGGTGAACGTCATCACAGGTGGGTATGATGCGCTGGCAGCGCACGACGGCATGGATGCTGTGTGGGGCTGGGGTATGGCCGCGTATACACCGCGCGATCTGCTGCGCCGGGCGGTGCGGGTCAAATACATCTGGATATAGGGCAATCTAAGGATTTACTCACCTTGTATTAAACTACCGCCGCTACAATCGGCACAGATGTACGAGAGGAGCTATCCTATGTCAAAGACCAAAATTATCGTCGCCTGGATTGCTGCGATGATTGCCGGTGCGATACTATCGGTTCGGCTGCCCATCATGCGGATGTCCGGGGCCGTGCAACATATCTACTTTTCCGAGTTCCTGCATATCAGCGCGCACATGTTTCTGTTCGGGGTGTTGGTATTCTGGGTCACCGGGCTGTTCTGGCAGAGGCCTGCCGCGAATCTGCGCGCCGGGCTGCTAAACTGGCGCTCTATGGTGATCCTGTTGTTCATACTATGCGTTGGAGTGCTGCAAGAAGGCGCGCAGCTCCTCGCACGCGGGCTGCCCAGCTTCCGTATCAACGAATTCTTCGACCTCGGCGTTGACTTTGTGGGCGCGTGGTTGGGGATGCTGGTCTTCCACATTGTACATTGCACGCAAAAAGGCCATACAACAATGTGAACGCGAACGCGCCGAGGCAAGGTACCCATTGGCCTGGGGCAGATACGGGTATTCCACTCCACATAGGCCCTATTTACCCCCCATTCCCTGCTTGACGAGATGCGGCGGTCGGTTATAATCATAGCAGCAATGCGGGCCCATAGCTCAGCGGTCAGAGCGGCCGGCTCATAACCGGTTGGCCCCTGGTTCGAATCCAGGTGGGCCCACTCGCAATACGCGGTCTACGCCACAAGGCGATAGGCCGCTTTTGTATTTACAGATCAACCCCCACAAGATACCGGTAGAGCGCGTCTTTGCGCAGGAACAGGAATATCAAAAGCGCGCCCAAGAACCCGCCCAGGTGCGCGAAGTATGCCACACCATACTCCGCCGTACCCGATACCACATCGATAGAGGGCAAGACCTGGAAGATCAACCAGGGGATCAGATACCAAAAGGCGCGCATATAGATCGGATATGGGATCGGGATGATAACCCAGAAGATGGTGCGGATGCGCGCGGTGGGGAACAACACCAGGTATGCCCCCATCACGCCGGCCACCGCGCCGCTCGCCCCAATCGACGGGATTGTTTCATCGGGCGCGCTGAGCAGCAATTGCAGCAAGTTCGCACAAAGCCCTGCCGTCATATAAAACAACAAGAAGCGCACATGCCCACACGCATCTTCAACGCGCCGGCCAAAACACCAGAAGACAACCATATTACCGATAAGGTGCATCGGAATGTTGGCGCGCGAGTGTAAGAAAAGCGAAGTGATCGCGGTGAGGCCCCCAAGCCCGGTCTGATTACGCACGGCCACCGGCGTCATGCCCAATGTGTAGACCATATCAACATAGCCGTCCGGGTATGAAACCGACAGCTCCAACAGGTAGGCCGCGATGTTCAGCGCAATGATCGCAAACACCGCATAGGACCGCGAGCGATAGCGTAAGCCTTGGGGGTCGCCAATTGGGAAGAATAACACGCCTGCCCGCCTCCCTATCCGAAACGCTGCGCGAGGTAATCCAGCGCGCCGGTGATGCTATTGCTCATGCTCAGCCAGAGCGCCGCCACGAACACAACGCTTGCCCCCACCTGTAAGCCCTGCCGCGCTGTGCGGCCAAGCACGCGCGGCCCCAATAGATGCAGCGTGCCGTAAGATATCCCACCGACCGCCCAACACACTCCCCCCAACAAACTCAACGCAATCGCCATAACGCCCGACGTACTCATGCCCACAACATGCATACCGTTATCAAATATCGCCAATAATGCGACGAAGATTACCCAACCGCCGGCCTCTCGCAAGATGAAAGCCCAGCTATCGGCGATGCGGCGGGGCAAATATGGCGATATTGCGCGGAGCCGGCGCTCGGCAGCGTCGGCCTGAGCGGTGCCCCAAGCCATCTCGACCACGTGCCGGTAAGCCTCAACCGCACGGTCGGTATCATCAAGCTGCTCGTACAGCGTGCCGAGCGCATAATAAGCCTCCGCGCCACAATCGGGCAGATCTACCGCCGTCTCGAACGCTTTGAGCGCGGCGTCGGCACGGTGATACGTAAGGCACATCTGCCCAAACTTGGTAAGGCCATCGGCAGTATGTAGACCCCGTGGGTCCACCCGGTCGAGCACGCGCGCGGCTCTCTCCCGGTCTCCTGCATCGGCAAGATACGCAGCATATTGTAAGGCAAGGGTTGCGTTATGGGGGTTGCGCTTGAGTGTGTTGACAAGCAGTGCGCGGGCTTGTTTGGGGTGTCGAGGTTCCAGCAAAGCCATGACAGCGCACACGGCTTCCTCATTCACCGGGTCGAACTCCAGCACCTCTCGCCACACCTTAAACGCCGCGCCATGCGCGCCCGCCTGCTGATGCTTGCGCGCGCGCGCGATCAGCGCGTCAAAGGCACGCGCGCCGTCGGGATACTGCGCCGCACGCAATGTAGCGCGCGCCTCCTCGGAGCCGGGGTTGATACGCAGCACGTGCGCATAACAACTCTCGCGCTCGGCAGCAAGCGGCGCTGCGCGCGCGCGCCACAGCCAAGCGTCGGCGTTGTCGGGGTCAAGGGTAAGAGCATCGGTGAACAGTGCCTCGGCCTCTAGCTGGCGGTGAGCACGGATCGCCGCGATGCCCTCGATGGTCAACTTGTAGCTTTCTCGTAACATGGCGCCATGTGCAGATGCAGTAGTGTGCGTGTGTGCAAAACAACACACGCATTATAAGGGGTTTTACGCCTCAACAAAAATCGCGCACTGCACCGGCAATGCCGGGTCCTTAGGTTCTTATGGGACGCCTCCACCGGGCCGTCCACTTGTGGCTTAATCGGATGACGCGGCGCCTGTTTCGGGCAGTGCATCCACCCCCAAGCCAACCGTCACACAAACCTCGTTGCTGGCGCGGTCAAAGCCGCTCGCAACCAGCCGGCCCCGATTGCAAATCAGACGGTCCATCACGGCCTGCTGATTGACCACGGCAGTAATCGTGGCGGCGAGTTCCTCACCCGGCTGGAGCGTCCCAACCTCCCACACAACCACTCGCCGGCGAGACTGATCGCGCCCCGC
>CAZJBO010000093.1:0-9067 GCA_964544075.1 uncultured Anaerolineae bacterium | reverse complement strand
GATGTTGATCTCGGTCGCGGCCGTAATCTTCAAGCTCCTTACCGACATGACCTATGCGTGGCTCGACCCGCGCATCCGCTACGACTAACCGGAGGCGCACAATGACCAGCACAAGCATGACATCAGAAGCCATCCCCGACCTGACAGCGGTACGCGAGTCGGAGACTCTGCTTCAGGGCGCATGGCGACGCTTCCGGAAGCACCGCATGGCGATGACCGGCGCCGGCATCTTGATCGCTATCGCGATCTATATCGTCGGCGGCTCGGTCGTCTTCTCCGAGGCATACTCCAATTACAACGACCTCAGTATCCGTTTTGAGGCCCCATCCTCCACACACCCTTTCGGCACCGACGAGATAGGCCGAGATTTGTTGGCACGCACCATCTACGGCGGCCAGATATCGCTGGCGATCGCCGTGATCGCGGCAAGCATCCAGGTGACGGTCGGCACGATCATGGGCGCCCTCTCCGGCTATTATGGCGGATTGCTGGATAGCATCTTGATGCGCATCACCGAAGCAATGCTCAACATCCCGCAGATATTTTTGCTCTTGGTGATGGCGAAGTTCTTTGGCAACCGCATCGCCGACATCACGGTCTTGGGGCGCACCTTCAGCGGCAGCGTAGTCGTGATCGTTGTCATCATCGGCATCACAAGCTGGATGTACCTGGCACGCATCGTGCGCTCGTCCTACCTCTCGCTGCGCGAGCAGGAATTCGTGACGGCGGCGCAGTGCCTGGGCGTGAAGACCTGGCGCATTATCTTCGTGCACATCCTCCCCAATGCCATCGCACCTATCATCGTCGCGGCCACGCTCGGCATAGCGGCGGCCATCTTGACCGAGGCCTACATCAGCTTCTTGGGCTTTGGCGTGCGTCCGCCCACCGCCACCTGGGGCAGCATGATGCAGGGCGCAACCAGCGCCGTCATCCAGGGGCACTGGTGGATGTGGCTGTTCCCCGGCTTCCTGATTGTTATCACGGCTTTGGGCATCAACTTCGTAGGCGATGGTCTGCGCGATGCGCTCGACCCGCGCTCGACCCGCTAACGGAAAGACAGCGTAAGAATATCTTCACCACGGGGGACACTCCGTGGTGATTCCTCCATGCCTCCCAACCCAAATAGCCACCTCAAGCGTTAGACTCGAAGGCAAACCCGGCTGAGCAGTTGCCGTCGAGCTTATGTTATAATTGCCGTACTGTCCAAACGAGACACCCGCCCTTTGGGGCTTTGAGAGGTACGTGATGAACGAACAACAGATGCTTAAGAGGATTGAGTGGCTAGATGAGGAGCGGCGCAAGGACAAGGCCACAATCACCCGGCTCGAAGAACGCATCTCGCAGCAGAATGAACTCTTAGGTCAGATCACGCGCCGGATCAATGGCCTGGAGAGCGACCAAAGCACCATGCGTAACATGTACTTGCCAGCCGAGCGCTACGACGACTTCTTGCAGCAGTTCCGCACCGAGATGCGCCAGTCGATCGAACAGATCGAAGACCGACGCAGCTTGGCGGAGCGTGAGGCCGAGCGGCGCGGCCAGATCGCACGCGAAGGCATCATCCGTCCGGTGCGCGACCTGGGCGATCGGCTGGAGAAACTGGAACGCATCACCGAGGAAATGTTGGGCTTGCGTGTCGAATCTGAGCGCGCAACCGGCCAGATCATAACCCTACAGCAGCGCTTGGACGACATCGCGCGGATGGCGGATGAACCCGAACGCCGCCTTACCTTCCTTGAGGAACAACGCCGTCAAGACGCCCGACGCATCTCGGAGATTCAGACCGACATGCCCGAATTCCGCAAGCAGCTCGACCAACTGCGCCCCAAGATTGAGCTGCTCGAAGAGATGGCCCTCCGCAACGAAAAGCGCGTGCTCGACATACAAGAGAACGAGCGCGAACAACGCGAACAAATCCAACAGTTCATCGACCAGCAAACCTTGCTAATCCACCAGCGCGATCAGCAAATCCAAGAGCTTGTCTCCAGCATCGGTGCATACGACGAGGATATGCTGCGCTATATGGAACGCTTCGAGGCCTGGACCGAGACTTACCGCAAGATGAAAAAGATCGTGGACGACTTCGAGCGCATCAGCGGACGCTTGGAACGCCGCATCAACGAGGTCGCCGAAATGCAGCGCCTCTCTGAGGAGCGCTTCCGCCAAGAGTGGAACGAGTTCGGCGCCGATGACCAAAAGCGCTGGAAGCAATTCACACTGGCAAACGATGAAGCCTGGCGCGAACATGATAAACAATACGAGCAAGACGTCGTTGATCTACGTCACCTGAACGCGCGCTTCGAACCGATCGAAAGCAGCCTAGAGCGTCTGTGGGCACTAGAGCGCGCGCGTGCGCGGCTCTATGCACAAGATTATCAAGCCCTGCTCCAAGAACACGACCAGCCCGACGGCAAACATACAAGCAAGACCACACCATCGCTAACCGCACCCTCCAGCGCGCCGGGCCGCAATGTGTGGGGCAATGGAGGTTGAGGAGCACATCAGTTGTTGAGTAAGGCGATCAAGTCGCTGCCCTGAGCAACCGCAAGATGTTCTCAAGACGCACCAAGTCTTGGCTCAGCAGCTTTGCCAGCTCTCGTCCGGCGTTCACCAGGAAAGCCCGACGCGCACCGTCATCATCAAAGGTCGCGGCGGCCAAGCACAGGCTCGCCCCCAACAGCTCATCAGATGGCAGTTCGGGGACGTTGAGCACCAGCCGGAAGAAGTCGAAGTGACGGCAAAAAGCACGCACATCCCCGGCATCGCATTTATTTACCTCCGCCAGGCTGAGCGGGGGGCGCGGCGGTAGAGTCTGATGCATGTTGCCGCCCCGCGCATAGCCGATGTTGACCACGCTGATCTCGACCGGCACCAAACGGTTGACACGCTGATCTTCGCGCGTTTGTCGTGTCACGTTGCCGGCCAAGATGAGCTGGCGCACCAGCGGGTCATCCTCAATGCGAATGCCATAAATCAAACCGATCACACGGTCTAGGGGCACACCATCCCCGCCATCATATCCATCCCCGCATGGCGCCTCGACAAACGCGCCAAACTCCGGCGCATCCATTCTGTCGATATTTGTGCCGCAGACAAAGCCGGTGGTGCTGCCACGCAGCACATGCCCAATGATCTGTTTGTCACCCATCTCTCTTCTCCCTAAAGCTATCAGCGCGCGGCTTCTTTTGTCGAGGCCTTCCGAGATGCCTCGGTATGGAGGCCATGCTTGCGCAGCTCGACCTGGATCATATTCTCCAGCTGCTTCTTTTCGAAGCCTTGCACAACCGCCAGCTCGTCTGCGCGCGCCAGCATATATGGATACCGACCTACCAACAGGCATTGATGATAAAGCAGTGCGTGCAGCTGATCGACCAGATCGCGTGCGCGCGCCACCCACATAGGCATCTCGACACGCGCAAGGTAGGGCTTGCGGTCGTCGGGCATGGCAGCATTCATGTAGAAGAACGCAATCTCAAGGTCAGGGTCGCGCTGTGCATAACGCTTGTTGGTCGGTGAGCGCTGTACAAACAATGCCGAACGCGCCCCCGGCTTCAGGAGCCGGCCAAAAAGTATCCGGTCATAAAGACCTTCGAGCGCGCCGCTGGTCGTCAATGCATCTTTGTTGACGGCGTCCTCATCAAGGCTCATCAGATGCAGCAGCCGAATCACATAGGTGCTGGCCGGGCGGTCTACATAGCCGACAAGTGTGGCCCTTGCATCGTCACGTGCCCTGAGCAGCGCATCCATATAGTCGTTGAGGATTGTTTTTTCGTCCTCCCCTTGCCCGGCGTCGGGCACGTCTGAGCCAACCCAAAAGAGGAGCGGCCCATCCGCCACCGCCACCAGCGGGCGCGCATCACCGGCATATTGTTTGGCAGCCTCGGCCAGATACACTCGCTCGGCGATGGTGCGCCGCGCGTTGACAACCACGTTACGAATCATGCGCCCATTGACCCGCAAACGCGCTTCATCATAGAATAATTCGGGGTAGAGCCGACATGTCGGCGCGGCCTCGGCTCCGTGGTGCGCCACGATCACGCCGATATTTACCAGATAATAAAGCATCGCGGCGTGTGCATCCGGATAGATTTGCGAGCCATCAACGGCGATGAGCGTAGCGCTGTCGGGGCAGGTGAGGAGGGGGTACGCTTGCGCCATCGGCTCGGTTTGCCCTTGTGTCGATCTGGCGCCGGGGTCGCCGATGGGCGACGCCCCCCGATATTTTGTGTTGCGGCTTCCGGCAAGGGCGACGCGTTCCCATACGGCCTCGTGGCGCTCCGAATTCTCCCGCAACCACTCCAACGCAATCTCAAGACGTTGTTCCAGGGTGCGCTGCCGGGCGCTGACCGCCTGTCCCATTTGCCGCACCTGCTCACTCAGTTGAGCAAAGTCGAGCGTCATATGATGTTGTACCTTTTCCGCACCCTGCGCGTGTTTGGATACAATGTAAGGGCGAACGTTTGTTTTAGCATAGCCACAGCATAGCACAGTAGTTCTAAGCCGTCAAGCGCGGGGTCCTGGGGACTATACGAAAAAGCGGGGCGCATCCGGCCCGGATAGCCCCGCCGCACTGCCCAGGTCTACGCCACCGGGAGCGTGAACGCAAAGGTGCTGCCCTTGCCCGGCGTGCTCTCGATACTTAGCTCACCGTCCATCAGTTCAATCAAACTCTTGGTGATCGCGAAGCCCAGGCCGGTACCCCGCTGTGCCGTGACGTGTTCGTTATCGGCGCGCCAGAACTTCTTGCCCAGCTTTTCGAGTTCTTGTGCGGTCATGCCTATGCCGGTATCGCTGACCGCGATCTCGACGTGGTCGCCGTCGGGGGTGCGGCGACAGCTAATCGTGATGGTGCCGCCGTTGGGGGTATATTTGTAGGCATTGCTAAGCAGGTTGTTCATGATCTGCATCAAGCGCTGAGGGTCGGCCCTGATGTTGGGGAGGTCGGGCGGCAGGTCGATATGCAAAGTGTGGCTACGCTCCTCGATCTGGCCCAGCGACGAGTCGCGCGCCTGTTCAATGATCTCTCTCACCTCCACCTCGCCGATCTCCACATGAATATGGCCGGTATCGATACGGCTGACATCGGTCAGGTCACTGACTATGGCCTCAAGGCGCAGCACATTGCGCGCGATGATGCTCAGGAAGCGCTTTTGTTGTTCGGTCACCTCGCCCGCCATGCCCTGCACCATCATATCGGCATAGCCCCGGATGCTAACCATCGGGGTCTTAAGCTCATGCGATGCCACGCTGACGAACTCGTCGGTGGCCTGCTTCGCGGCGATCACGGCCTCGTAAAGGCGCGCGTTCTCGATAGCCACAGCAGCACGGTCGGCCAACCGGGTGACAAAATCCCCGGCGTCGGCGTCGAACGGCGTGTCTTTCTCCAGCGCAATGATGCCGATGGCGGTTCGCTCGCGGTATACCGGCACGGCCAGGTACCAATAATCGTCCAGGGCGGGGGCGTTCTTAAGGCTGAGGTGCACGAGTTCGCCCGTCTCAAGCACACGCTTTATCAGCGGGTGCGCAGCGTTCCAGATATGCGCGCCCAATGCCTGGGTGGGGGTGCTGTTGGGGCTGTGGTGGGCGACCACACGGAAGACGTCGTCCGCTTCTGCAGAGTCGCGCAGACAGAGGGTAGCGTAGCTTGCGCCGGTGATGCGCGCGGCCCACTCCAGCGTGATGTCTATCGCTCTATCCAGATCAAGCGTAGCACTAAGCCGCCGGTCGATGAGGCGCAGTTGGCTCAATTCCTCTAAGCGTTCGTTGAGTTCTGCATCGGTGGTGGTGAAAAGGCGCGCATTCAAGATGGCGATAGCCGCCTGTTGCGCGAAGGCTTCCAACAGATCAAGGTCGGCCTTGTTGAAGGTGCCCTGATGCACACGGTTATCGACATACACCACACCGATAGGACGTCCGCGTGCCCGCAGCGGTGCGGCCATGATACTGCGGAGGTTGTGTATCATGATGCTTTTCTGTTGCGAGAAGCGCGGGTCTTCGGCGGCGTTGGTGGTCAAGATCGATGCGTCGCGGTCGATCACCTGGCGGCTGATGGTGCGGCTGACGGCAAAATCTCCGCTGCTTAGGGCCTCTTTATCGAGGTTGCGCGCTACCTGGAATTCGAGCTTACCGTCGTCGTTGAGCAGCATCACGAAGCCCCGTTCGGCACCGGAAAGCTCAACTACCGAATCCATGACTTGTTCGAGCACGGCTTGCAGGTCGAGCGTGGAGCCGATCAAGCGGCTGGCCTCATAGAGGGCTGCCAGGCGTGTTTGAGATTCACCGGCCTTGAGCACGCCGCTCAGTTCGTCTAACAGGATGGCGAACTTGGCCATGCGCCGCTTTAGATATTTCGGATCAATGCGCCCCACCTCGGCCTGGGCTTGCAACATCATAATGCCCTGCTTTGCCTCGGCAAGCGCGCGGTCGAAGTTAGGTTGATTCAGTTTGCCGGTCATAACTTATCGCTTTCCCTGTTGCCAGATTATCAGACAGACGGTCGGGGTGAGACCCAATCCGCCACAGAACACGTGCGGAACGCGGCGTCTTGCCTCCCTGCCCTATACGTCGTCAGCAGCGCCTGCATCTGGCGTGTTTTCTGCATAGTAACTGCACTGCGTGCTCAGCGGACACTGCGCACACATCGGCGCGCGGCGTGCATGACAGAGCGTGCGCCCATGTTCGATCATGTTCAGGTGGAAGGCATAAAAGTCTTCGCCCGGCACGATTTTTTCCATCTCCACATGCGCGCGTTCGGCGCTGGTCTTCGGCGCGAGCAAGCCCAGACGTTTGCTCACCCGCAGAACGTGCGTATCCACCGGGAAGGCAGGCCGTCCGAAGGCAAAGAGCAACACTATCGCGGCGGTCTTAGGACCTACGCCGTCCATGCTCACCAGCCAAGCCCTGGCCGCGTCGAGGGGCATATCCGCCAGGTGGTCGAGCGTTATGCTGCCCTGGGTATCGCTGAGATGGCGCAATGCACTCTGGATACGCGGCGCTTTCTGATTAGCCAACCCTGCCGGTCGGATCGCCTCGATGACTTGTGCGGTTGGGGCATCGCGCACGGCTTCCCAGGTGGGGAACGCCGCGCGCAGCCGTTCGAAGCCCCGGTCACGGTTCACGTCATTGGTGTTCTGGCTGAGGATGGTGCAGACAAGTTCATCGACCGGCGGGAGGTGTGGACGCCAGGTCGGTGTGCCATATCTTTCTCTCAGCCGCACAGAGACGACCCGGTACCTTGCCCGCCGTTCGTCTTCGGTTAGAAATGTATTTTTTGTCATCATAGCGCCATTTTAGCAGATTTACAGACGCTTGCGTACTCGACTTGACGTGCATGAACAAAGCCGCCGACCCCTCTTACAGAATCGGCGAGCTTCGTTTATTTTCGTTTATGGTACGCACTCAGCCATGCAAGCGTCGCTGTCTAACGCTCGCAGACCGGCCCGTAGCACAAGACCTGTTCCTTCGCAGCCTTCACCTCGTCCAGCCGACCTATCGGCGTATTGTGCGGCGCAGTGCGGAGCAAGTCGGGGTTGGTGTGTGCCTCCTCCGCGATCTGTCGCATCGCATCGATAAAGCGGTCTAGGGTTTCCTTGCTCTCGGTCTCGGTTGGCTCGATCATGAGCGCATCGTGGACGATGAGCGGGAAGTAGTTGGTCGGCGGGTGTATGCCGAAATCCATCAAGCGCTTGCTGATGTCGAGCGCGATCACGTCAGGCGCATCTTTCCAGCGTCCTTCTGCCACGAACTCGTGCATACATATCCGATTATACGGCACGTGGTATACATCTTGCAGCTTGGCACGGATGTAGTTTGCGTTGAGCACTGCGTGCTCGCTGGCGCGCCGCAAGCCGGCACCGCCCAGCGTGAGGATGTAGGTATAGGCGCGGACTATCACGCCGAAGTTGCCATAGAAGGCCTTCATACGCCCGATGCTTTTGTCCGGCATCACCCAGCCATAGAGCGGTGCGTCGTGTTCGTCGTGCGCTTCCTCTACTATATCTGCCACCGGTCCCGGCAGGTAGGAGAGCAAATGTTCTGCCACGCCCACCGGACCGCTGCCGGGGCCGCCTCCGCCGTGCGGGGTGCCGAAGGTTTTATGTAGGTTGAAGTGCATCACGTCAAAGCCCATATCGCCGGGCTTGGCGATGCCCATCAGCGCATTAAGGTTCGCGCCATCCATGTATATCAACCCGCCGTGCCGGTGGATGATCTTGACGATCTCTTGCACGTGTGCCTCGAAAAGCCCCAATGTATTCGGCACGGTCAACATCATGCCCACAAGGTCGTCTCCGCAGGCAGCGCGCAGCGCGTCCATATCGACGTCGCCGTGCGCGTCGCTGGGTATTTCGATCACTTCAAGGCCACTCATCGCGGTTGTGGCGGGGTTGGTGCCGTGCGCCGAATCGGGCACCAGTATCTTGGTGCGTTTTGTATCGCCCCGGTCGAGGTGATATTTGTGCATCATCAGCACACCGGCAAACTCACCATGCGCGCCGGCAGCCGGCTGTAGGCTCACACCGGCCATGCCCGAAATCTCGGCGAGCCAGTTTTGTAGGTCATACATCATCGCCAGCGCGCCCTGCACCTGGTTGCCATCTTGTAAGGGATGGATGCGGGCAAAGCCCGCCATGCGCGCGGCGTCTTCGTTTACCTTCGGGTTATATTTCATCGTGCAGCTGCCGAGGGGATAGAAGCCGCTGTCGATGCTGTGGTTGAGTTTGCTCAGCCGTGTGAAGTGGCGCACCACGTCGATCTGGCTAACTTCGGGCAGGGGGAGGTCATCGCGCAAAAGTTCGGCGGGGAGCGCAGCCTCCGGCACATCACATTCGGGCAAGCTGACACCCTGGCGGCCCGGCACGCTCAGCTCGTAGATCAGGGGTTCGAGTGCTTTAGTCTGGCCGGTCATGATGCCACCTCCGCAAGCGCTACGCTTAGGGCTGCAATTTCTTCGTGTGTGTTCATCTCGGTAACGCTAAGCAACATCGCGTTCTTGCGCTCCGGGTAGCTCTGCGATAGGTCATAGCCGCCGACGATGCCCCATTCTTCGACCAGATATTGGTTGATCTCC